>CAZSPW010000079.1:2962-8538 GCA_964608575.1 uncultured Burkholderiaceae bacterium
CTCATGCTCGCCATTATGGAGGGATGCCAGCATGGGGGCAGGGCGCTTACAATGCGACAGCATTTTTATTGTGTTTTGGCTCTCGCTCATAAAATTGTCATTGCGAGGAGCGTAGCGACGCGGCAATCCATCCATGATGGCTGCTTGGTTCAAGTGGATTGCTTCGCTGCGCTCGCAATGACGAAATGGAGACTGAGGAGAGCTTCTTCAGCCGCTTCTACATCAATGTCCCATGACACCCACTCTGCCTTCTGCCTTTGTCCTGACCCTCTCTTGCCCCGACCGCACGGGCATCGTGCACGCGGTATCGGGCTTTTTATTAGATCGCGGCGGCAATATCGAAGAAGCGGCGCAGTACAACGACAGGGACACGGGCTTGTTCTTCATGCGCGTGCGCTTTAGCTGCCCGCACGATCGCGCCGCCCTGGAGCATGAGCTGGCAGCCTTTGCCAAAAAATTCGATATGCGTGCGCGCCTGCACACCGCGCACGAACCTATGCCGACTGTCATCATGGTCAGCAAACAAGGCCACTGCCTCAACGATTTGCTCTTCCGCTGGAGCACTGGCCTGCTCAATATCGATGTGCGCGCCATCGTCAGCAACCACCGCGATTTTTACCAATTGGCCGCTTCCTACAATGTGCCTTTTCACCATATCCCCGTCACGGCTGGCACTAAAGCCCAGGCCGAGGCCAAGCAGCTCGAAATCATCGATACCGAAGGCGCAGAGCTGGTGATACTGGCGCGCTATATGCAGGTGCTCAGCAACGATATGTGCAGCGCACTCGAAGGCCGCGCCATCAATATCCACCACAGTTTTTTGCCTAGCTTCAAAGGCGCTAAACCGTATTACCAAGCGCACGATCGTGGCGTCAAACTCATCGGTGCCACGGCGCACTATGTCACGCGCGATTTGGACGAAGGCCCCATCATCGAGCAAGATGTGGCGCGCGTCGATCACAGCCAAACCGTGGACGATTTAACCGCGCAGGGGCAAGACACCGAACGCCGCGTGCTGGCGCGGGCGGTGAAGTGGCATAGCGAGCACCGCGTGCTGCTCAACGGCCATAAAACCGTGGTGTTTCAGTAAAATTTTGTTGCGCTTCAGTGCTTTTTCATACGGTTTTAGCCTGCTAAAAACACCCTTGTAGCGTGCTATGGCAGGCTTTTTATGCTTTTATTTTGATAGCTGCCCAGGCAGATTTGGCGGCCTAAATGCCGTAAAATGCCAAAAAATCTGTATTGCCACCTATCTAGGCATGTCGCTCCAACTTAGCCCTCCAGCCTAGCGCCCTTGCCGTGAACGCCACCACCACTACCAGCCCCCCATCCCCCGCTGCTGCCATGACACCCGCCGAGCGCAAGCTCTCAGGCTCGCTGGCGCTGGTCTTTGCCCTGCGTATGCTGGGCTTGTTTTTGATCCTGCCTGTATTTGCCATCGAAGCGCAGCGTTACCCAGGCGGCGACGATCCTGCCTTGGTCGGCTTGGTCATGGGCAGTTACGGCATGACGCAGGCGCTGCTGCAACTGCCTTTTGGCTGGGCATCCGATCGCTGGGGGCGCAAACCCATCATCTTGTTTGGGCTTTTATTCTTTATTGCGGGCAGCGTGCTGTGCGCGGCTACTGATAGTCTCTACGGCTTGCTTGCAGGCCGCAGTTTGCAAGGCGCGGGTGCGATTTCCGCCGCCATTACCGCGCTGCTGGCCGATGGCACGCGCGATGTGGTGCGCACCAAAGCCATGGCGCTGATTGGCATCAGCATCGGTTTGATGTTCGCCCTATCGCTCGTGCTGGCGCCGCTATTGGTCGGCAGCCTGGGCTTTCAAGGCATGTTTTGGCTGATTGCCGCCCTGGGCGTAGGCGCGTTTTTGCTCATCAGCTTTGTCGTGCCCGCGCAAAAACAGCAGCGCGTGCAGGCCGCGGGCGATGCTTCTCTGGCCGTAGTCTGGCGGCAATTTACCGCGCCGCAAACTTGGCGCTTGAATGTGGGCGTATTCATCTTGCATGCGGTGCAATTGGCCATGTGGTCGGCCGTGCCCATCATGCTGGTGCGCGAAGGTTTGCCCAAAGCCGAGCATTGGCATGTGTATTTGCCTGCGGTGCTGGCCTCCATGCTCATCATGGGCGGGGTCTTGTTCCGTTTGGAACGCAAAGGCTATTTGCGTGGCGTGTTCTTATCGCAAATCGCCCTCTTGGTGCTGGTGCAATTGGCGCTGTTTTATATCAGCACCCGCCCCAGCAGCCTGTGGGAAGCAGGGCTGATCTTGTTCGCCTTCTTCTGCGCTTTCAATATGCTCGAAGCCACGCAGCCGTCTTTGGTTTCGCGCTACGCCGCCAGCGATGAACGCGGCACCGCGCTGGGCGTGTACAACACCATGCAATCCATAGGTATGTTTGTCGGCGGTGCAGCAGGCGGCTGGTTGATTAAAGATTTTGGCATGCAGGGTTTGTTTGCAGTGTGCGCCGCAGCCTTGCTGGTGTGGCTGGTGGCAGCGTGGAGCATGCAGGCCATCCCCAGTGCTGAAAAATTAGACATAGACGAGGCGCTGGCCTGAGGCCATTGCTGCGGCTCTGACCCCAAGGGCGCAAAAGCCCGCCCCACTTTGGGTAAAATACCGCTTTAACTACTTCCCCCGCGTAGCCATGTCCGTTTGGATTCTGCCTGATCACCTTGCCGATGTACTGCCCAATCAGGCTAGGCAAATTGAAGCCTTACGGCGCAACCTGCTCGATACCGCAGCGGCTTATGGCTATGAATTGGTCATCCCGCCTAGCCTGGAATATTTGCAATCCTTGCTCACCGGCACGGGCAGCGCCCTGAATCTGCAAACCTTCAAACTCGTCGATCAGCTCTCAGGCCGCTCTATGGGCTTGCGCGCTGACACCACGCCGCAAGTGGCGCGCATTGATGCGCATTTACTCGGCCGCAGCGGTGTCTCGCGCCTGTCTTACTGCGGCAGCGTTTTCCACACCAAACCCAGCAAACCCCACGCCACGCGTGAACCCCTGCAACTGGGCGCAGAGCTATACGGCTACGCCGGCGTAGCCGCCGAAATCGAAATCGTGCAATTGGCGCTCGATTGCCTGAAAAAAGCTGGCGTGCAAGGCTTAACCCTGGATGTGGGCGATGTCGGCGTGGTCGATACCATCATGGACATGGCGAGTTTGGCTGAGGACGCGCAGGCAGCATTGCATCAAGCCTTGCAAGCCAAAGACCAAAGCAGCTTGGCCGCTTTATTGCAAACCGTGCCGCAGCCCGCACGCGCTTTGCTGCAAAGTGTGTCGCAGGCTTTTGGCCAACCTGAAGCGGTTTTGGCTCAATTGCAAGCCGATTTTGCGGCGCACCCGCCATTGCTGGCGCGTTTAGAACAACTGCGCAGCCTCATTGCCAGCGTGCAGGCCGCCCACCCCGGCGTGGCGCTGTTGGTGGATATGGCCGACAACCAAGGCTGGAGCTACTACACCGGCCTGCGCTTTACCGTGTATGCGGCCGCTTCGGGGCAAGATATCTTGCGCGGTGGCCGTTACGACGGCGTGGGCGCAGTCTTTGGCGTGGAAGCGGCCAAAAACCGTCCTGCCGTCGGCTTTAGCCTAGATGTCAAAGAATTGCTGGGCGCGGTCGCGCCGCCTGCCGCCCGCACCGCCATTGCCGCCGTGTGGAGTGCAGACCCCGCTTGGGCGCAAGCTGTTGCCAGCCTGCGCGCTGCAGGGCACACCGTTATTTGCCAACTGCCCAGCCAGCCTGCGGCAGACAGCAGCAGCGGCCACACCGAATTTGCTTGCGATCGCCAGCTCGTCTTGCACGGCGGCGTTTGGCAAGTCATCCCCCTTTAATCCTTTTTGTTTTTTTGAATTGAGAGCTGTTATGGGCACCACTACGCGCGGAAAAAATGTTGTTGTCGTCGGCACGCAATGGGGCGACGAAGGCAAGGGCAAACTGGTCGATTGGCTGACCGAACTGGCGCAAGGCGTGGTGCGCTTCCAGGGCGGCCACAACGCAGGCCACACCCTCGTCATCAACGGCCAAAAAACCGCGCTGCACCTCATCCCCAGCGGCATCATGCGCCCAAGCGTGAAATGCTATATCGGCAATGGCGTAGTGCTGTCTGTCACCAAACTGCTGGAAGAAATCGCAGGGCTGGAAAAAGCTGGCGTAGAAGTCAAAAGCCGCCTGCGCATCAGCGAAGCCTGCCCCTTGATTTTGCCCCTGCACGCCGCGCTGGACCAAGCGCGTGAAATCGCGCTGGAAGGCGCTGGCCAGCAAAAAATCGGCACCACAGGCCGTGGCATAGGCCCCGCTTACGAAGACAAAGTCGCCCGCCGCGCCCTCAAAGTACAAGATTTGAAATACCCCGAACGCTTCGCCAGCAAACTGCGCGAACTGCTGGATTTGTACAACCACATCCTCACCACCTACCTCAAAGCGCCCGCGCTGGAATTCCAGCCGATTTACGACGAAGCCATGCGCCAAGCCGAAATCATCCGCCCCATGATGGCCGATGTCTCACGCGAATTGAACGAAGCCCATCTGCACGGCGAAAACCTGCTGTTTGAAGGCGCGCAGGGCACCCTGCTGGATATTGACCACGGCACCTACCCCTATGTCACTTCCAGCAACTGTGTGGCGGGCAACGCCGCTGCGGGCGCAGGCGTAGGCCCCAGCTTGCTGCACTATGTGCTGGGCATCACCAAAGCCTATTGCACCCGTGTTGGCTCAGGCCCATTTCCCACCGAATTGGATTGGGAAAAAGAAGGCACCCCTGGCTACCACATGAGCACCGTGGGCGCAGAACGCGGCACCACCACTGGGCGCCACCGCCGCTGCGGTTGGTTTGATGCCGCGCTGCTCAAACGCTCGGCACAGGTCAACGGTTTGACTGGCCTGTGCATCACCAAACTCGATGTCTTGGATGGCCTCAAAGAATTGAAAATCTGCACAGGCTATGAACTCGACGGCGAAAAAATCGACATCCTGCCCATAGGCGCAGATGAAATCGAACGCTGCGTGCCCATTTACGAAACCCTGGCAGGCTGGAGCGACAGCACCGTCGGCATCACCGACTTTGACCAACTGCCCACCAATGCCCAGCTCTACCTGCAACGCATTGAGCAAGTCACGGGCGTGCCCATTCATGTGGTATCCACCAGCCCCGACCGCGACCACACCATCTTGCGCCAGCACCCCTTCTTGGCCTAAGGGCTTGGGCTTGGCTCCTTCGTGCGAAGGGCGCAGCAAACAGGCGGTGCTGGTTGGAGTTTGTCATCCTGCGCCTAGCCGCGCAGCATGGCACTCAGCGGCACTCAGCGGCACTCAGCGGCACAAAGGCTTGTGCAAATCCATGGCGCTAAAAATGGCTATATAAGCACAAAAAAGCCATTAAAAAAGTGAGCTGCCCAGGCAGGTTTTGCGGCCTTAAAGCCATAAAAGGCACTTAAAAAACCTGTTTAAAAGCATAGCAAGCCCTAACGGCCTGTTATTGTTCCACTGTTGGCACAATTCGCGCAAAAATCGCTAAAAAAGCCTAGATTGTTCCAAAATCCGGCATAAAGCCGCGCTCAGGCATCCTGTACCATC
>CAZSPW010000080.1:0-8516 GCA_964608575.1 uncultured Burkholderiaceae bacterium
AGGCGCAGCCCGCCTGCACTAACGCAGACCAATCTGGGGCATCGCTGCCCAGACCATTCCACCAGCGGTAGATGTTCTCTAGCGCTGCGGGTAAGGCGGCGCGCTGCATAAAAGCCCTTAATTTTTCGTGGTGCGCCGCGTCGTCTTGTTCGTAAATTTGCCAAACAAAAGGCTTGCCCGCCCAAATGGCGCGCAGCCAAGAGTCTTCACCACGAACCATATTCACATCGCAAGCCCAGAGCAGATGGTCAAACTCAGTCTGCGGCAAAAAGGGCAGCAGGGTCCAGTTCAGTTGCTCGTTTGCCTGCAAGCCCAGTTGCGCTACGGTTTGCATAAACGCCACTTGCCCGCGCCCGGCGCAAACCAGCAGGTGTTGTGGGCGCGCTTGCTGGCTCAAAAGCCTTAGCCACTCAGTCAGCCGCGCAGGTTCATAGGCAAACAGGCTGATGAGCTGCGCATGGGCTGCGGGGCGTATGCCTTGCGCTGCCAGCCACGCGTTTTTGTCGAATTGGGCTAGTCGCTGGGCTAAATCGGCTTCGCGCAGCAGGCCGCCTGTGGCAGTGCTAAAGCCTGGGTAGAAAAAATGCTGGTTCCAGCGGCTACCGTCGGGCGCAAAACGCGGCGATGGCAGCAAGTGCATGCGTTCGACATAATCTTCGGCGCTTAAATGTTCCACATTCAGCCACAGTGGGCGCTGCGGCGCTGGTAAAGCTTCGCAGGCGTGCAATACGGCGGGTGGCAATGCGCAGCCAAAAGTCGCCATCAACACCGCGCCAGGTCGATAGCTTTGCGCAGCATCTGACCAAGATAAAACGACTATGCCTGTGCTGCTGGCATCGGGCGCGAGCCAGTGCAAATGGCTAGCATCATCGAGCCACAGGCGCACCGCCACGCCACGGGCTTGCAGATCGCGTGCCAAGCGCCAGCACACGCCGATATCGCCATAGTTATCGACGACTTGGCAAAAAATATCCCAGTGAGCTTCAGGGTGAATAGGCATGATAGTTTTGAGGTATTTTCAGGGCTTTCGGTTTGATATTGCTGCCCTGGTAGCTATTGTATCGATAGCTTTTCAGGTGAGAATCTAGGCATGGGATAATGCTGACTAAATAGTCAATAAGCCTATGTCCCAGTGATTTACTGGGGATTTGTGTTATACTTGAGTTCAGAGCTCAGGTTTTGGGTGGCGTTGATGTAGCGCAAACTTGGGCGACTTTTCACCCCTAGGAGAACCCTGATGCGATTGACTACCAAAGGCCGTTTTGCCGTTACCGCGATGTTGGATTTGGCGCTGCGTGAGCACGCAGGCCCAGTGACTTTGGCGGGCATCAGCGAGCGCGAACACATCTCTTTGTCTTACCTAGAGCAGCTTTTTGGCAAACTGCGCCGTAAGGGTTTGGTGGAATCAACGCGCGGCCCCGGTGGAGGCTATACCCTAGGCAAGCCCGCCGCCGAGATCACGATTACAGACATCATCACTTCGGTCGATGAGCCTATGGATGCCACCAAATGCGGCGGTGCGCAGAATTGTCACGGTGACGGTAAGCCTTGCATGACCCACGATTTGTGGACTACGCTGAACGACCGTATCCGTGAATACCTCGACTCCGTCACCCTGCAAAGTATGATGGATGAACAGATGGCTAAAGGCATCGAGATCGAAAGCCGCCCTATGTTGCGCAAAGCCATTTCGTCTTCACCAGTGATCAAACCGGTCAAAACCAATGCGCCCAATTCCATTTTTGCCTTGGGCAGTGTGTTGAATAAATAATGGAAGGCTTTTTAGTAAGTTTACGCCTTTAAACCTGCCTGAGCAGCTAGAGAAAGAATAGCAAATCATGACTCCTCATTTCCCTATTTACCTTGATTACGGCGCAACTACGCCCTGCGATCCTCGTGTGGTCGATGCCATGGTGCCTTGGCTGCGCGAGCACTTTGGTAACGCCGCCAGCCGCAGCCATGCCTGGGGCTGGGAAGCGGAAAAAGCCATTGAAGACGCGCGCGGCCATGTGGCGGCGCTGCTGAACGCCGACCCGCGTGAAATCGTTTGGACCAGTGGTGCCACCGAGAGCAATAACTTGGCGATCAAGGGCGCCGCCGCTTTTTATAAAACCAAGGGCAAGCACCTGATTACGGTGAAAACCGAACACAAGGCCGTGCTCGATACCATGCGTGCGCTCGAGCGCGAGGGTTTTGAAGTCACTTATCTGGATGTGCAGGCCGATGGTTTGCTGGATTTGGCGGCATTTGAAGCGGCGCTGCGCCCCGACACCATTTTGGCCTCGGTCATGTTCGTCAACAATGAAATTGGCGTGATTCAAGACATCGATGCGATTGGCAAAATCTGCCGTGCGCGTGGCATTATTTTCCATGTGGATGCGGCGCAGGCCACAGGCCGCGTGGCGATTGATGTGACCGAGCTGCCTGTGGATTTGATGAGCTTGGCCAGCCATAAAACCTATGGCCCCAAAGGCATAGGTGCGCTGTATGTGCGCCGCAAACCACGGGTGCGTATTGAGGCGCAAATGCATGGCGGCGGGCATGAGCGCGGCATGCGTTCAGGCACCCTGCCCACCCACCAAATTGTGGGTATGGGCGAAGCTTTCCGCATTGCCAAGGCCGAGATGGATAAAGACAACGCCCATGTGGCCAAACTGCAGAAAAAGCTGCTGGATGGTTTGAAAGACATGGAACAGGTTTTTGTTAACGGCAGCCTAGAGCAGCGCGTGCCACACAACCTGAATATGAGTTTCAACTATGTCGAAGGCGAATCCCTGATGATGGGCATCAAGGGTTTGGCCGTTTCCAGCGGCTCGGCCTGCACCTCGGCCAGCTTGGAGCCTAGCTATGTTTTGCGCGCCCTGGGGCGCAGCGATGAGCTGGCGCACAGCAGCCTGCGCATGACCATGGGGCGCTTTAGCACCGAAGAAGAAATCGACTACGCCATTGCCACCATTCGCGAAAATGTGGTGCGCCTGCGTGAACTCAGCCCCCTGTGGGATATGTATAAAGACGGCGTAGATATGGACGCCATCGAATGGGCAGCGCACTAATTAGTGCTACCAAACCATTACAAGTGAAGGAGAAAGATCATGGCTTATTCAGACAAAGTAGTAGATCACTATGAAAACCCCCGCAATGTGGGTGCGTTTGCCAAAGACGAGGCCGATGTGGGCACAGGCATGGTGGGCGCGCCCGCCTGCGGCGATGTGATGAAACTGCAAATCAAGGTGAATCCTGTCACGCAAATCATCGAAGATGCCAAATTCAAAACCTATGGCTGTGGCTCGGCGATCGCCTCGTCCTCATTGGTTTCTGAATGGGTTAAAGGCAAAACCTTGGAAGAAGCAGCGGCTTTGAAAAACAGCCAAATCGCTGAAGAGCTGGCACTGCCGCCTGTGAAAATTCACTGCTCTATCTTGGCCGAAGACGCCATCAAAGCGGCTGTGGCTGATTACAAAGAAAAGCATCAGGGCTGATGACGCGCTAAAGCCCAGGTTTTTAAACGAGGGGAATCGCTATGGCACTGGAACATTTACAACCTGGCCAAGTGGCCAATGTGCAGCCTTACGGCGCAGCGTTGGCCAGTGCCAGTAACACGGCGCTGTTTAAATCGGCTGAGTTGGAAGTCATGCGTTTGGTTTTGCCCAAAGGCAAAAGCATGCCAGCGCACCAAGTCAACGGTGAAATCACCATTCAGTGCTTAGAAGGTGTGGTCGAGGTTGACGCCAATACCAGCACGCCAGCGATTTTGAAAGCTGGTCATCTGCTATTTTTGCAAGGCGGCGCACCACACGCCCTGCTGGCCTTGGAAGATGCTTCCGTCCTTGTCACCATCGTCGTTAAATAAATTTTTGGTTTTCGGTTGTTCTCATGTCTATCACCCTTACTGCCCCTGCTGCTAAACAAGTTGCTCGCCAAATTGCCAAACGCGGCGCCGGCGTAGGCGTGCGTTTGGGCGTCACCACTTCGGGCTGCTCTGGCTTATCCTACAAATTAGAGTATGTGGATGAGCTTGCGCCCGAAGATGTGGTGTTTGAGAGCGAGGGCGTCAAAGTCATCGTCGATCCGAAAAGCCTGGCCTATCTGGATGGTATGAGCTTGGATTTTGTGCGCGAAGGTTTGAACGAAGGCTTCAAATTCAACAACCCACTCGAGCGCGATCGCTGCGGCTGCGGCAAATCCTTCCGTGTGTAAATGGCCGTACTGCGCTAGGCCAAGAAAAAACCGCTCGGCAGAGCGGTTTTTTTGCGTTCGCAGCGTGTGCCGTTTAACCGTGCAGTACTTCGCGCACCAAGCGCCAGCATTCTTCTGGGGTATCGGCGTAAGAAAACAGATGCAGGTCTTCGGGCGAAATCGCACCGACTTCGACAAAAGCATCAAAGTTGATGAGCTTTTGCCAGTAGTCACTGCCATAAAGCACGATAGGCACGGCTTCGGTTTTTTTGGTTTGTACCAGCGTTAGCACTTCAAACAATTCATCCAGGGTGCCAAAGCCTCCAGGGAAAACCACCAAAGCCTTGGCGCGCATGACAAAGTGCATTTTGCGCATGGCGAAGTAGTGGAATTTGAAAGACAGCTCGGGCGTGATGTAGGGATTGGGCTCTTGCTCATGCGGCAGGATGATGTTTAGCCCCACAGATTTACCGCCCGCCTCCATCGCACCACGGTTGGCCGCTTCCATGATGCCAGGGCCGCCGCCAGTGCAGATAAAGAGGCGTTGGTGCTGGTCGCAGTGCAGGCTGTGCTCGGTAACGATGCGACCAAAGCGCCTAGCCTCTTCATAATAATGTGCGTGCCCTAAAGCTTGCTCTGCTTGGGCAATGGCGGCGCTATCGCCCGATTGCAGGGCGGCAGCGTGTAACTGCTCAGCCTCTTCCATGCTTTTAAAACGCGCGCTGCCATAGACCACGATGGTGCTATCTATGCCATGCTCTTGCTGTATCAAATCGGGTTTGAGCATCTCCAATTGGATACGAATGCCGCGTGTCTCTGGGCGGGTGAGGAATTCGCGGTCGGTGAAAGCAGTGCGATAGGTTTTGCGCTGCATCTCTGTTGCTTCGTAGCGTGCTATGAGGCGTTCTTGTAAATCGTCGGTGCTTTTCAAGTCTATCGTCCTTTTTAAAGCGTTTTTGGTAAAAAATGGCGTGAAAGCTGCCTGAGCAGCTATCAAAATGAAAGTGTCAATATGGAGGGCTAACTCAGGCTGTTTAAACCTGTAGCCAAATCGCGTTGAATATCGCTCATGGCCTCCAAGCCTACGGCCACGCGCAAAACCCCTTGATGGATGCCAGCGGCTAGGCGTTGCTCTTCGCTCAAACGCCCATGCGTGGTGCTGGCAGGATGGGTGATGATGGTTTTGACATCGCCCAGATTGGCCGAGATAGACAGGATGCGGGTGCTATCAATCACCGCAAAGGCATTGGCGCGCAGCGCTTCGGGTGTTTGGCCTTTGACGGCAAAACTCAGCACTGCACCACCCAAACCTTTGCCCATGGCGTTTTGCTGGCGCATGGCCAAGGCGTGTTGCGGGTGGCTGGGCAGGCCGGGGTAATACACACGATCAACGGCGGGGTGGGCTTCTAGCCACTGCGCCAGCTCCAGGGCTTGCTCGCTGTGTGCTTTCATGCGCAGATTCAAGGTTTCCATGCCTTTGAGCACGACCCAGGCATTAAAGGGCGAGAGCGTGATGCCCATGCTGCGCTGCACGGGCAGGATTTTTTGATGGATGAGTTCATTGCTGGCACACAGCGCCCCGGCAATCACGCGGCCTTGTCCGTCTAAATATTTGGTAGCCGATTGCATGATGACATCAGCGCCCAGCGCCAATGGTTTTTGTAGGGCAGGGGTGCAAAAGCAGTTGTCCACCACCAAGAGTGCGCCAGCGTTGTGTGCCACATCGGCCAGCGCCGCAATATCGCAAACTTCCGTTAGCGGATTGGTGGGGGTTTCAGCCAGCAAGATTTTGGTTTTGCCAGGGCGGATGGCCGCCTTCCATTCGGCCACATCGGTTTGCGAGACGAAAGTGGTTTCCACGCCAAAGCGCGCCATTTCGCTGCCCAATAGTTTGATGATGGAACCAAAGACCGAGCGCGAGCACACGATATGGTCGCCCGCTTGCAAAAGCGATAGGCACAGCAGGCTGAGCGCGCCCATGCCGCTGGCAGTTGCAATCGCCGCTTCTGCGCCTTCCATAGCTGCCAAGCGCATTTCCATGCTGGCTACGGTGGGGTTGCTGAAGCGGCTGTAGATAAAGGCTTCTTCTTCGCCTGCAAAACGGCGAGCAGCAGTCGCGGCATCGGGGTGCACGAAGCTGCTGGAGAGGTATAGGGCTTCAGAATTCTCACCGTATTGGCTGCGTGGCGCAGCGGTGCGGATGGCAGCGGTGGCGCTTTGCCAATGTGGGTGTTCGTGTTGCGTATCAGCAGGGATAAAGGGCGTAGTCATGGGCTTTGCCTCTCTGGGCAAGGCGTTTGCCCAGGGCGGCCTCTTCTTTCCGTGAGAAATTATTTGCGTTTGGTTTGGTTTTGTTTCAGGCGATTGCTGTTGCGCTGCTGGCGGTCTTTGCGCACTTGTTCTTCGCGCTCCATCGATTTGCGTTTGCTATAGCCTGTGGCATCGGCCACCTGCCACCACACCGCCGTGGCGGCGTAAAAGCCGATGATGACCCACCAGCTCCAGCTGGCTACGGGGTCAATTTCCATATATTTGAGGATGGTGAGGATGACGGCAACGAGAAGGAGGTACATAGCCAACGCCTTTAAAAATCGGAATGTTTTTGGTGTTTTTTAGCGTAAAACCTGCCTGGGCAGCTATTTAAATAATAGTGATATCAGGCCTTGGGCAGCGTGACACCTGTTTGTCCTTGGTATTTGCCACCACGGTCTTTATAGGATGTTTGGCAAATTTCATCACCCTCGAAGAACAGCACTTGGGCGCAGCCTTCGCCAGCATAAATTTTGGCAGGCAGGGGTGTGGTGTTGGAAAACTCCAGCGTGACAAAGCCTTCCCACTCAGGCTCAAAGGGCGTGACATTGACGATGATGCCGCAGCGTGCATAAGTGCTTTTGCCCAAGCACACGGTCAGCACATTGCGCGGAATGCGAAAGTATTCGACTGTGCGCGCCAGGGCAAAGCTATTGGGCGGGATGATGCAGACATCGCCTTCAAAATCGACGAAGTTTTTTTGATCAAAATTTTTCGGGTCAACTATGGTGGAGTTGATATTGGTGAAGATTTTGAACTCGCGCGCGCAGCGAATATCGTAGCCATAGCTGGAGGTGCCGTAGCTGATGATGCGCTGGCCGTTTTCCTCTTTGACTTGATGCGGCACGAAAGGCTCGATCATCCCTTGGGTTTGTGCCAATTCAATGATTTGGCGGTCAGATAGCAAGCTCATGGGCAGGGCAGTTCAAAAAAAGAAAACAAAAAAGCGCAATTTACAGGGCGCTGACATCCACAAAATGGCCATAAATAGCAGCCGCAGCCGCCATGGCAGGGCTGACCAAATGTGTGCGTCCGCCCGCGCCTTGGCGGCCTTCAAAATTGCGGTTGCTGGTGGAGGCGCAGCGCTCGCCCGCTTCCAGGCGGTCGGCATTCATGGCCAAACACATGCTGCAGCCAGGCTGGCGCCATTCAAAGCCTGCGGCGGTGAAGATATTGTCCAGCCCTTCGGCTTCGGCCTGTTTTTTCACTAAGCCTGAGCCTGGCACCACCAACACTTGTTTGACATTGGGGGCTTTGCCCTTGCCCAGCTTTTGCATCAGGGCTTGTGTGACTGCGGCGGCGGCGCGCAAGTCTTCAATGCGGCTATTGGTGCAAGAGCCGATAAAGACTTTATCTACCGCAATATCCACTATGGGCGTGCCCGCTTGCAAGCCCATGTATTGCAGGGCGCGCTCCATTGCGGCACTTTTGACCGGGTCTTTTTCGTTGGCAGGGTTAGGCACTTGGGCATCGACTGCCACCACCATCTCGGGCGAAGTACCCCAGCTCACTTGCGGCCTGATGTCTTGCGCTTGCAGTGTCACCACAGCATCAAAATGCGCGCCCGCGTCGCTGTGCAGGGTGCTCCAGTAGGCTACAGCCTTGTCCCAATCTGCACCTTTCGGCGCCATATCGCGCCCTTTGACATAGGCGATGGTTTTCTCGTCCACGGCGACCAAGCCCGCGCGCGCGCCGGCTTCAATCGCCATATTGCAGACGGTCATGCGCCCTTCCATGCTGAGCGAGCGAATCGCGCTGCCAGCAAATTCGATGGTGTAACCCGTGCCGCCGGCCGTGCCGATTTTGCCGATGATGGCTAGCACCACATCTTTGGCAGTCACGCCTGCGCCCAGCTCGCCTTCGACTTGCACCAGCATATTTTTGGCTTTTTTCGCCAGCAGGGTTTGCGTGGCCAGCACATGCTCCACTTCGCTCGTGCCTATGCCGTGCGCCAGTGCGCCAAAAGCGCCGTGGGTGCTGGTGTGGCTGTCGCCGCAAACCACCGTCATGCCGGGCAGGGTGGCGCCGTT
>CAZSPW010000081.1:0-8358 GCA_964608575.1 uncultured Burkholderiaceae bacterium
GAACTGGGGTAGCCGTATCAGTAGCGGTTGGAACAGGGGTGTTCGTGTTCGTGGCGGTCGGAACAGGTGTATTCGTGCCCGTACCTGGCGCCGCCGTTGGCGTCAGGGTGCCGCCAGGATTAGGGAAAACATCATTACCAGAGTCAATTTGGACATCACCACCGCCCCCGCAGGCTGCAATAAAGAGATTAACTGCGGCTGCCACAAAGGCTAGTTGCAGGTGATTTTTAGTTTTCTTTTGCATCGAAATGACTCCAGATGGCTCAAAAAATTGATTCCGCCCTAGCAGGGCGGCAGAAAATAAAGGGACTTCTATTAGTAACGGCGCGATTTTCACGGCTTTTTTACACCGCAGACACCTAGGGAAACCCTAGGTATCGATTTTTTTACAACGCATTTTGCAAAAAAACTACCATTTGCCTGCCTGCATCGCGATAGCGACTGCACAGTCATCAAAAATTTCTAACTTGGTAATTTTGACACGCACACCGACCACGCCATGGAGTTGCAGCAGACGGTGGCAGAGTTTACCAATTAAAGTTTCCAGCAGATTGACATGCTCTGCTTGGCATTCATCCATGATGATTTGCCTGACTTTGCGGTAATCGAGCACATGGCTGATGTCGTCATCCGCAGGCATCAGGGGTTGCAGGGCTTGGTTTAGCTCGGCATCGACCTGTATGGGCTGCGAGTTGGCGCGCTCATGCGGCAGGATGCCGAGATTGGCATTAAAACGCAGCCCTGCAAGGCTGAGGGTTTGTTGGCCTTGGGTGGCCATAGCGGGCATAGCGGGCATATCTGCTCACATCTTGGAAAAATCGCGTTCAAAACGCATGAGGTGTTGGCCGCCGTCTATCAATAGGCTAGTGCCGGTTAAGGCGCGGTTATCTAAAGCAAACTGCACCGCGCTGGCGATCTCTTCAGCCCGCGAAGACTGCCCCAAGGGGCTGAGGGTGTGCAGGCGTTTGAATTGTTCTTCGCCCAACATAGGCGCGGTCAGCGTCAGGCCAGGCGCAACGCCAACCACACGCACCAGCGGCGCCAGCGCCATGGCTAGCATATTGGTAGCAGCTTCTAAGGCGGCTTTGCTCAGCGTGTAGCTAAAAAAATCGGGGTTGAGGTTCCAGAGCTTCTGATCCAGCAGATTAACAACGCAGCTGCCGCCAGCCTGTGCGTCAGCACGGCTTTGCAAATGCAGGTACAAGCCTTGGGCTAGCAACACAGGTGCTGCTGTGTTAGCAGCCATATGCGCCATCAGAGCCGTATGGCCGAAATTGTGGATGTCATCCTCTTCAAAGATAGAGGCACTATTGACCACCGCATCGAGCTGCCCCAGCGCCGCCACCGCCTGCGGCACGAGGGCGCGGGCAGCGGCTTCATCAGCCAAATCAGCAGGTAAAGCGGCAAAACAGCCGTGGCTATGCCCCGCAGCGGCAGCGGCCTGCTGACAATCAGCCAGGGTTTGCACCGCTTCGGCCGCGCTGTGGCGGTAATGCAGGGCTATGCCCCAGCCGTTTTGCGCCAGGCGCAGCGCAATTTCGCGCCCTAGGCGCTTGGCTGCGCCTGTAATCAGCACGCAGCGAGGTTTACTAGACAATATCGACATGAACGAGAGTGTAGAACAAGCCATGCAGGCACATTTAGCGCAGACCATCACCGCCGCAGGCGGCTGGATAGGTTTTGAGCGTTTCATGCACGAAGCCCTGTACGCCCCCAAGCTAGGCTATTACGCCGCCAGCCTGCCCAAATTGGGTTTGAGTGGCAAAGATGGCAGCGATTTTGTCACTGCGCCTGAGTTATCGCCTTTTTTTGGCGCAGCCTTGGCCGCGCAAATAGCGCAGATTTTGCAGGCCACGCAGACGGATACGGTGTATGAGTTTGGCGCAGGCACGGGCAAATTGGCCGAGCAAATCATTCGCAGCTTGCAAGCGCAGCACCCAGGCTTGCTCAAACGCTATGTGATCGTGGATATTTCCAGCCATTTGCGCGGCGTGCAGCAAGCGCGACTGGCGCAGTTTGGCCACTTGCTGCACTGGGCCGATAGCCTACCCACACAAATAACAGGCGTGCTGCTAGGCAATGAGGTGCTGGACGCCATGCCTGTGAAGCTATTGCAACGCAAGGGTGGCGTTTGGTATGAGCGCGGAGTAAGCCTAAATCAAAACGCATTTTCAGGCATGAAAAATGACTTTGAGGCCGCTAAATCTGCCTGGGCAGCTATAAAAAATGAAAAGGAAAGCCATGGATCACCACGGCACAAAGCGCCTCGCAATGACGGCGTTTTTATTTGGCAAGACCGCCCCACAGATTTACGCCCGCCGCTGGCCATAGAAGGCAGCCACGATTACCTCACGGAAATCCACCCGCAGGCCGAAGGCTTTATCAGCACCTTGGCCGAACGCTTGCAGCGCGGCGCCATGTTGTGGATAGATTACGGCTTTAGCGAGACCGAGTATTACCACGCGCAACGCTATATGGGCACGCTGATGTGCCACCAAGGGCACCGCAGCGACCCCGATCCGCTGGCGGCTGTGGGGTGCAAAGATATCACCACGCACATCAATTTCACCGGTATCGCCTTGGCCGCGCAAAACGCCGGCGTGGGCGCAGAAGTCTTGGGCTACACCACGCAGGGACGCTTTTTAATCAACTGCGGCCTGCTGGAGATGTTAGCAGGCGCGAGTTTGGCCGAGCGCAGCGATGCACAAAAACTGATTTTCGAGCACGAAATGGGCGAGCTGTTCAAAGTCATCGCCATAGGCAAGGATTGCGAGATGGACTTGCTAGGCTTTAGCAGCGGCGACCGCAGCCACACCCTGTAGCTGCGGCGCTAGCGCCAGATTTAAGCGCGCAGGCTATCGGCCTTGGCTTGCGCCGCAGCAAAATCCAAATCGCCTGAATAAATCGCACGGCCACAAATCACGCCAGTCACACCCTCATCTTCCACCGCGCACAAGTTTTCAATATCTTGCATATTCGATAGGCCGCCTGAGGCAATCACTGGGATGCTAGAGGCTTGCGCCAATTTCACCGTAGCCTCGATATTGATGCCGCTGAGCATGCCATCGCGCCCGATATCGGTGTAGATAATGGAATCGACACCCAAATCTTCGTACTTTTTGGCTAAGTCGCCGACCTCATGGCCAGTGAGCTTGCTCCAGCCATCGGTGGCGGCTTTACCGTCTTTGGCATCTAAACCGACAATGATTTGCCCAGGAAAAGCCGCGCAAGCATCAGCCAAAAAGCCAGGGTTTTTAATAGCGGCCGTACCGATAATCATGTAGTGGATACCTAAATCCAGATACTGCTCAATGGTGTCCAAATCACGGATGCCACCGCCTAATTGCACCGGAATACGGCCATCAACAGCCTTCAAAATGGCTTTCACCGCAGCCAAATTTTTAGGTTTACCAGCAAATGCCCCATTTAAATCCACCAAGTGCAAGCGCCGCGCACCTGCATCCAACCAGCGCGTAGCCATGGCCTCGGGCTGATCAGAAAAAGTCGTCGATTGGTTCATATCGCCTTGCACAAGGCGCACACATTGGCCGTCTTTGAGGTCGATGGCGGGGATCAGCAACATAAAAATTTCAGATTCAGAAGTGAAAAATTGGGCGGAAAACTTAAGGCTGCCAAGTCAGAAAGTTGCGGTACAGCTGCAAACCTTGATCTTGGCTTTTTTCGGGGTGAAATTGTGCCGCAAAAAGATTGCCTTGAGCAATGGCACTGGTGAAACGGCCGCCATATTCGGTTTCGCCCGCGCAGTGCGCTGCATCCCACACTTGCGCATAGTAGCTGTGCACAAAATAAAACCACGCACCGTCTTCGATGCCGCGCCACAAAGGATGTTGATCGTGCGCGGCAGTGCGCCAGACGCGGTTCCAGCCCATTTGCGGTACTTTATAACGGCTGCCGTCGGCTTGTAGTTTGCCCGCTAATTGAAATTTTTTGACTTCGCCCGGTATGAAGCCCAAACCTTCAGCGGGCCCCTCTTCACTGCGCTCGAGCAGCATTTGCATGCCCACACACACGCCAAACAAAGGCTTAGTTTTTACGGCTTGCAGCAGCGCGGGCAGTAAAGCCGTGGCTTGGAGCTGTGCCATGCAATCGGGCATAGCGCCTTGGCCAGGCAAGACCACGCGCTGCGCTTGGCGCACCACTTGCGGGTCTTGTGTGACTTGCACTTGCACGGGCAAATCACGCGCCGCGGCAGCTACGGCTTGCGCTACCGAGCGCAAATTGCCCATGCCGTAATCGACAATGGCGACGAGTTCAGGTGTGGTGCTCATATTGAACTATCAATTTAGTAGCTGCTAGGGCAGATTTAACGGCTTATGCCCCCGATTTTACTTGTGAAATGCCCGTGAAATTCTGCACTTGATGCCACCAGTATCGCGGCTTATCCCGCCGCAAACAGCCCATGCGCGCACTGTCCCAGCTTTGCCAGGTGATAGCACCACATTCGGCATTGCCTAGCACGGCCAGCCCTAAATCGGCATAGCGTTGCAGCACCTCGGGCGCGGGATGACCATAGCGGTTCAAATATCCCGCCTGCACCACCACCCAGCGCGGCTGCACGCTTTGTAAGAACAATAAATTAGAGGAGGTTTTGCTGCCGTGGTGCGGCGCCAGCAGCACCGTGCTGGCCAATTTTTCTGCCCCTAGGCTTTGCCACAAATCGCGTTCTTGGTTTTGCGGTAAATCGCCTGCCAGCAGCACGCTGCTTGCCCCATTGCGCACGCGCAGCACGCAGCTCATGGCATTGCTTTTCAAGCCGCGCTGGTCATCCCCTGCCTGCGGGTGCAGCACTTCAAAATCCACACCGTCCCAGCGCCAGCGCTGCCCAGCCAGGCAAGGCTGGGGCGCAGGCTGCCTGGGCCAATCTGGCTGCGCTTGCATAGAGCTGAGAAATTGCCGAGGCGGCATATGCGCCAGCAGCGGCGCAGCGCCGCCTGAATGGTCGCTATCGGCGTGAGAAATCATCAGCATATCGGGCTGCAGTGCATAAGCGCGCAGCAAGGGCAACAACACGCGCTGCCCCGCGTTGCTGCTGGCCTCATGCGTGTTGTAGCGCGGGCCGGTGTCGTACAGCAGCGCGTGGCGCTGGGTGCGCAGCAGTACCGCATTGCCCTGGCCGACATCCACAAACAGCGCATCAAATTGCCCAAAAGCCGGGCGCGCAGGCTGATAACGCCATGCTGCTGCAGACAAAATCACCATCAGCAGCAATAGGCCACGCTGCCAAAGCAAGGCCGCCTGTTGCTGGCGCAGCGCCAAATACAGCAGCACCGCCGCCACTGCGGCTGCACCCAAGCCCCAAGGCAGCGCCGCTGTATGCAGCACGGCATAAGGCCAAGCGGCGCACCAGCCTAAAAACACCAGCAAAAATTGCAGCACCCAAGCCGCCAGCGACCACAGTGGATGAAAAAGCAAGCCCAGCAACACCAGCGGCGTGATGACGAAAGTGACCAAGGGAATCGCCAGCAGATTGGCCGCCATGCCCACCAGCGAAAACTGCCCAAACAGCAAAAGCGATAGTGGCGCCAGCGCCAAACTGATGCGCCATTGTTCGCGCAGCAGTTTTTGCACGCCCATACCTATGCGCTGATACCAGTTGGGTTTGGGCTGATCCAGCACCGCTTCCTTATCTTCTGGCGGGTTTTGCAATAACAACACCCCGACGGCGACAAAACTCAGCCAAAACCCCGCTTGCAACAACGCCCAAGGGTCTAAGGCCAGCACCACAGCGGCCACCAGCAACAGCGAAAAATGCCAAGGCCAGCGCCGCCCCGATACCCGCAGCAAGGTGGCTATCAACAGCATCAGCGCCGTGCGCTGCGCGGGCACGCCCCAACCTGTAAAAGCTGCGTAAAAAACGGCCAAGAACAATCCGCCCCAAGCTGCAGCATAAGGCGCTGGGTAAGCGTAAATCAAACGCAAGCTGCGCCGCCATAAACTGCTTATGAGCAACGCCGCTGCCCAGGCAAACAGGGTGATGTGCAGACCAGAAATGCTCATCAAATGCGCCACGCCTGTGGCGCGAAATAGCTCCCAATCGCTGCGTTCGATCACGCTTTGCTCGCCCATTAGCAAAGCCGCCAGCACGGCAGCCTGCCTGCCATCGGCTACGCGAGCAAACACCGCATCACGGCTGGCCGCGCGCAGGCCGCTTAAGCTGCTGCCCCAGTTTGGCGGCCAGATTTGCTGCCAGCCTTGGGGCGCAGGGGCTAATAAATCGGCGCTGCGCACATAGCCGCTGGCGCGAATATCGCGCTCAAACGCCCACAGTTCGTAATCAAAGCCATGCGGGTTAAGGCTGCCATGCACGGGCTTTAAACGCGCCGTGAATTGCCAACGCTGGCCTGCAACCAAACCCGCAGCGGGCAAAGCGGGCAAGCCTTGATTGGCATACCAAGACAGCTGCAGGCGCGGCGGCAGGCTCACACTTTGCCCCTGAAACTGCGCGGATTCGGGCGCGAACAGAAAACGACTATCAGCGCCTATGCGTTGCGGCAAATCCAGCACTTGGCCTGTAATTTGCACATCTTGCCGATACAGAGCAGGCGCTAAATCGGCCTGCATTTTTTGCCCTGCACGCCAGCCTGTATAAGCAAAAGCCAAAGCTGCCAGTGCCAATACCTGCAGCGCAGTTTTAAGGGTATTTTTGCTGTTTTTGCCCGTAAAAGCTGCCTGAGCAGCTATCAAAATAAAAATGGATACCGAGGCTAAAGCAGCATAATCAGCAGCAGGCCACAACGCCCTTTGCTGCATTTGCAGCGCCATGCCCAAGACCCAGGCGAGCAACAGCCCAGACCAACGCCAAGCGCGGGGCAGACTTGCGACTTCAAACTGGAAGCGAGGGAGGGCAGCAGCCATAGGCGCGAGCTTACCTGTAGCCGCCATCGCTGTGGGCGTTTTTTAAGCGATGGTTTCGTCCCGTACTACGGCGGGCTTAGCCAAATGCGCGGTATTGCCCCAATCGAGCACCTGCCAGCTTGCTTGCGCATAACGCAGATGGTTGATGCCGGTATTGGGCAGCGCCCAAGCGCGCGGCGTATCCACAGGCAGGCCGTGGACGATGCGCCAGATGATGTCGAGCACCCCGCCGTGGCAAACGATAGCAATTTGCTGCCCCGCGTGTTGCGCAGCCACGCTTTGCAATTGCTGCGCAATACGGGCTTGAAACTGCAATAGGTTTTCACCGCCATCGGGTGCAAAATCGGCTACGCGGCTGCGCCATTGCTGCGCAGCGTGCGGGTCTATGGCTTCCACTTCGGGCAGGGTCATACCCTGAAAACGGCCGTAATCGCGTTCGCGCCACAGGGCGCTGGTGTGCACAGGCAAATGCTGCAATTGCGGGTGCTGGGCGGCTATGGCGCGGGCGGTATCCAAAGCGCGGCTTAAATCGCTGCTGTAAATCGCATCCAGCGGATAACTGGCCAAGGCAGCGGCCACTTGCGCGGCTTGTTCGCGCCCCAAATCGTTCAGCGGCTCATCGGCATGGCCTTGCATGCGTGCGGCGCGATTCCAATCGGTTTCGCCGTGGCGAATGATGTAAATATCAGTCTTCATCTATCGCCATGCTGAACTCACCGGCCGCATCGGGCGTGGGCATTTCGTGGTCAAAGGCTATATCGCCGCCCGCATCGGCCACGCCTGTGGCTTTGAGGTTTTTGAAGTCGAACAGTTTGTGGTCCATCAGGTGCGAAGGCACCACATTTTGCAGGGAGCGCAACATCATCTCGATGCGCCCAGGAAAGCGCGTTTGCCAATCGCGCAGCATGTCGCCGACGATTTTGCGCTGCAGATTCTCTTGGCTGCCGCATAAATTGCAGGGGATGATGGGGAATTGCTGCAGGCGGCTCCACTCCACCAGATCGCGCTCATCGACATAGGCTAGCGGGCGTATGACCACATGCTTGCCGGTATCGCTTTGCAGCTTGGGCGGCATGCCTTTCAAGCGTGCGCCGAAGAACATATTCAAAAGCAGGGTTTGCACGATATCGTCGCGGTGGTGGCCCAGGGCAATTTTGGTCGCGCCCAACTCGTCAGCTACGCGGTACAAAATCCCACGGCGCAGGCGCGAGCACAGGCTGCACATGGTCGCGCCTGGGGCGATTTTGTCAGTGACGATGCTGTAGGTGTCCTGCGTTTCGATGTGGTATTTCACGCCCAGTTTGTCGAGGTAGGCGGGCAAGATGTCGGCAGGAAAACCAGGCTGCTTTTGGTCCAGATTGACGGCGATGATTTCAAAATCGATGGGCGCGCGTTTTTGCAGTTTCAGCAAAATATCCAGCAGGGTGTAGCTGTCTTTACCGCCCGAGAGGCAGACCATGACGCGGTCGCCCTCTTCGATCA
>CAZSPW010000082.1:0-7882 GCA_964608575.1 uncultured Burkholderiaceae bacterium
ATTTGCGCTATGGCTTTGCCCCAGCCGGGCTGCGGGCTATAGCTGCCCTTGCGGATCAAGCCCGTCAACAACCAAGCGGCGTTGAGCAAAGCGCCTAAGCTGATGCTCAGCGTCAGTGCCGCGTGCTGCAAATGCGGCACCAGCAAATAGTTCAGGATTTGCGTAAAGATCAGCACCACCACGGCGATTTTGACTGGGGTTTTCATATCGCCCTTGGCAAAGTAAGCGGGTGCTAAAACCTTAATGGCCACCAGCCCCAACAGCCCCAAGCCATAGCCCATGAGCGAGCGCGTGACTTGGCTCGCATCGTGCGCGCTAAAGCGGCCATAGTGAAACAAGGTTTCCACCAGAGGGCGGCTAAACACCAGCAGCGCCACGGCGCAGGGTAGGGCAAACAACAGCACCAAACGCAAGCCCCAATCAATCATGCTGGAATAGCGCGCCGCATCGTGCGCGCCACGGGCGGCGGCCAATTGCGGCATCAGCACCACGCCCAGCGCCACACCCAAGAGCGCGGTGGGAAATTCCATCAAACGGTCTGAATAACTGAGCCAACTGACCGAGCCTGGCGGTAGGTAAGAGGCAATTTGCGTGTTGATCAGCAGCGAGATTTGCGCCACGCTGACGCCCAGCACCGCAGGCAGCATCAGGCGCAGGATGCGCTGTGTATCTTCGTGCTGCCAGGAGGTTTTAATGGCCTGCCAAGTCAGCCCGATGCGCGGCAGCATGTTGATTTTTTTTAGCGCCCACAGTTGCAGCAGCAATTGCGCTATGCCGCCGAGCATCACCCCCAAAGCCTGGGCATAGATACCGGGGTAGCCCAGCGCCTGCATTTGCGGCACGCCCAGCCACATGGTGGCAATCAGGCAGATGTTCAGCAGCGTGGGGGTAAAGGCCGATACCGCAAATTTGCCCCAGGTATTGAGTACGCCCGAAGCCAGTGAGACAAAGGAAATCAGGCCGATATAGGGCATCATCCAGCGCGTCATGGCAACGGCGGCTTGCTCACCATCGGCGGGCAGACCGCTGGCCAACGCCCACACCAGCCAGGGCGCGGCTAATACGCCCGCTGCCGAGACTAAAAACAGCACCCAAAACAGCACCGTGGCTACATGCGCCAGCAGCTCGCGCGTGCGTGCATCGCCGCTTTCGGCGCGGGTGGCGGCCAAGGTGGGTACAAAGGCTTGTGAAAACGCGCCTTCGGCAAACAGGCGGCGCAGCAAATTGGGCATGCGAAAGGCCACATTAAAGGCATCGGTCAGGGCATTGGCACCAAAGAAAATGGCAAACAGCACTTCGCGGGCATAGCCTGTGATGCGTGAGAGCAGCGTAAACGCGGAGACGACCGAAGCCGATTTAAAAAGACTCATGAATCGTGCGCGGCCAGTAGCTGCTGCGCCCTAAGAAAGCACAAGCGCGAAATTCTAGCGGGCACGGCGGGTAAAATGCTCAGCTGGACTGAAAGCTTAGGACGACGCGCACTATGACAACTGCTTTGATGGATACTGAACACGCCCGCTGGCTGGCATTAGAACAACAAATTCGCCCGTGGATGCCCGCCATCAGCCCTGAATTGGCACAGGCATTTTTGCAAATCCCACGCGAGAATTTTGCGCCTGAGGCGCTGCGCGGCGTGGCACTGACGGATACTGAATTGCCTCTGGGCGGCGGCCAAATCATGCTGAGCCCCAAAGTGCAGGTGCGCCTAGTGCATGAATTGCAATTGAAACCTACGGATCGCGTGCTGCAAATTGGCGCGGGCACGGGCTATATGACGGCGCTGATAGCGCGCTTAGCCGCCAGCGTAGTGGCTTACGAATGTGACCGCGATTTGGCCAATACCGCCCGCCTGAATTTGATGCAGGCCAAAATGGATAAGGCGCAAATCATTGCCGCTGATATTACTGAG
Organism: uncultured Burkholderiaceae bacterium; assembly: GCA_964608575.1. GTDB lineage: Bacteria > Pseudomonadota > Gammaproteobacteria > Burkholderiales > Burkholderiaceae_C > JAMIFN01. Next base: position 1,910 of record CAZSPW010000082.1, read on the forward strand.
AGCCAAACCACAGGCGCGTTTGATGCCATCGTGTTCTGCGGCGGCGTGGCGCATATGCCTACGGCTTGGGCGCAGCGCCTGAACGACGGCGGGCGTTTGGTGGCCATCGTTGGGCAAGACCCGATGATGCGCACCACCGTGCTGACGCGCCACAGCGACACGCGCAACAGCCAAACCCAGCCTTGGGACACGCTGGCGCCTTATCTGCGTGGTTTTGAGCTGGCACCCAGCTTTGCGCTGTAAATCCGCAGGTTTTTTTGATGTCTGCGATTTTGCAATTAGACCCAGGCCAAGCGGCCAACTGGCCAGCCGACACCCTCATCATTGATGTGCGCGAAGCTTGGGAGCTGGAACAGGCCAATTTGCGCCATTTGCCGAATATGGCAGTGCGCCATATTCCGCTGGGGCAATTTCCCCTGCGCGTGGCGGAGCTGGATTTACTAGAGAGCGAAGGCAAAACCCTGGCCATGCTTTGCCACCATGGGGTGCGCAGCATGAATGCCGCCTACTTTCTGGCGCAGCAGGGTTTTGAGCGCGTGGCCAATATCACAGGCGGTATAGATGCCTGGGCACGGTGGGATGCGAATATAGGCAGATATTGAGACAATCCTGGCCAAAAGCGCGGAAATGCGCCCGATTGTTCCATTTTTGGGATAATCTAGGCTTGCTATGCAATTTGATGCCATTTTTAAGGCTGAAAACCCAAAAAATCGCCGAAAAATCTGCCTGAGCAGCTCACTTTTTTGATTTAAAAATACGGATTTTTAGCTGTGTTTGACGGGTTTAAACCCGACCTACTGCGGTTCTGCTCTGCGGTGTTTCCGTAGGTCGGACTTTAGTCCGACATCGCACTTACAGTGCCAAGCTCACCTTTTGCAAAGCTTGTATCAGTGCCGCCACATCATCCAATTCATGCGCGGCGCTCAGGGTAAAACGCAAACGCGCCGTGCCCACAGGCACAGTCGGCGGGCGGATGGCACTGACCCAAAAGCCCGCTTGCCGCAGACCATCAGCCAAAGCCAAAGCGGTGCTGTTATCGCCCACTAGCAAAGGTTGAATCGCCGTATCGCTGGGCAGCAAATGCCAAGCGGGGTTCAGGTGTGGCAAAGCAGCCCGTGTTTCGTGTTTGAAGGCATTGATGACCAAGCCCAATTGCTCGCGCCGCATTTGCCCTTCTGCGCTTTGCATCAGGTTGATGCTGGCTTGCAGCGCGTGCGCCATCGCTGGCGAGCTGGCCGTGGTGTAAATATAGGGGCGCGCCGCTTGCGTCAGCCATTCCACCACGGGCTGGGGCGCAATGATGGCCGCGCCCGCGCAGCCCGCGCCCTTACCAAAAGTGGCGACCACGCACAGGCGCTGCACCCCTTGCAGGCCAAAATGCGCCACGCAGCCTTGCCCGCCCGCGCCCAAGGCGCCTATGCCGTGGGCATCGTCCATCAACACCCAAGCTTGGTATTGCTCAGCCAATTGCAGCAGGCGCGGCAAATCGACGATATCGCCATCCATGCTGAACACGCCATCGGTGACGATGAGTTTGTGCGCGCTGGTGCTGTTTTGCAATTGCCGTTCTAACGCCGCGTAATCCGCGTGCGGATAACGCAGCAACTGGCATTGCTTTTGCGCGCGTGCCAGCAGCGCACCATCTATCAGGCTGGCGTGGTTGAGCTTATCGGCAAAAATCGTGGTATCGCCATCGGCCAAGCCTGTCAGTAGCGCCAAATTGGCCATATAGCCTGTGCTGAAACTCAACGCCGCCGCCTGTGCAATATAGGGCGCAAACCACGCTGCCAGCGCCTCATCCAGCGCCTGATGCGCGGCGCTGTGGCCGCTGACCAAATGCGAGCCGCCTGAGCCTGTGCCGTAGAGTTGAGCGCCTGCCGCCAGCGCCGCAGCCAGGGCAGGGTGGCGCATCAGCCCCAAATAGTCATTGCTATTGAAAATCTGCCCCGCTGTCCAAGCCGCATCAGGCACCCGGGTTTGGCGATACAGCTGCTGCGTGCGGCGCGCCTGCGTTTGCGCCTGCCAGTGGGCGAGAGTGGGATCGGCGAAAGAGGTGGGCGGCTGCGTCATGGGGCAAATTGTAGAAGCCTCCTGATTTGGGCTTTGTCCATCCGCTAAAATTCTGGGCTGTGCTGCATTTCTTGGTATGCATGCCCCGTTTTTTTACTACCCCTAGGAGTTTTCCATGAGCAAAAAACCCGTACGCGTGGCCGTCACTGGCGCCGCAGGCCAAATCGGCTACGCCCTGTTGTTCCGCATCGCGTCTGGCGAAATGCTGGGCAAAGACCAGCCCGTGATTCTGCAATTGCTGGAAATTCCTGACGAAAAAGCACAAAAAGCCCTCAAAGGCGTGATGATGGAATTGCAAGATTGCGCCTTCCCGCTGTTGGTCGAAATGACCGCGCACAGCGATCCTATGACTGCGTTCAAAGACGCGGATTACGCCCTGTTGGTAGGTTCGCGCCCACGCGGCCCAGGCATGGAACGCGCTGAATTGCTGGCCGTCAACGGTGCGATTTTCATCGCCCAAGGCAAAGCCCTGAACGCTGTAGCTAGCCGCAATGTCAAAGTTTTGGTGGTCGGCAACCCCGCCAACACCAACGCTTATATCGCGATGAAGTCTGCACCTGATCTGCCACGCAAAAACTTCACCGCCATGCTGCGCTTGGACCACAACCGCGCTGCCAGCCAAATCGCTGAGAAAACAGGCAAAGCCGTGGCTGACATCGAAAAACTGACCGTTTGGGGCAACCACTCGCCCACGATGTACGCCGATTACCGTTTTGCCACCATCAATGGCGAAAGCGTAGCCAAAATGATCAACGATCAAGAATGGAACGCCAATACCTTCTTGCCTACAGTGGGCAAACGCGGCGCTGCCATTATTGAGGCGCGTGGCTTGTCTTCTGCCGCATCAGCGGCCAACGCTGCAATTGACCATATGCGCGATTGGGCGCTGGGCACCAATGGCAAATGGGTGACTATGGGTATTCCATCAGACGGGCAATACGGCATTCCTGCTGACACCATGTTTGGCTTCCCCGTGACTTGTGAAAACGGCGAATACAAAATTGTTGAAGGTTTGGAAATCGACGCATTCAGCCAAGAATGCATTAACAAAACCCTGGCTGAGCTCGAGGCTGAGAAAGACGGTGTGAAACACCTCTTGGCTTAATCCGCTCTTTTAGGCTTAGGCCTAAAAAAATCCCCGCTGTAGTCGTTCACAGCGGGGATTTTTGTTTTTGAGCCGCGTTTGAACCGTGTTCAGCGCAGCGTGGTTTTCTCGCGCTCTATGCTTGCGGCTGCCTCATCCGCATGGCGGGCGGCGGCAATTTCTAACAAACCGTCAAAAATCAGGTTTTCTACCAACTCGCAAGGCATACCCATAAAGGGCTGCATCTTCCAGCCCGCGCCGCCTGTCATCAGGCAAACAGGGGTGATGCCGCAGCGTTGTTTTAAATGTTGGTGCATGCGCTGCACTGCGCCGGCAATGGCAAAAGTGCCGCCCGATGTCAGCGCGTCGCTGGTGTTGGTGGGAAATTCGCGCACCTGCCCCGTGGGCACATGCAGGCCGGCGGTGCCGCTTTCCAGTGCGCGCAGCATGATGCCGTGGCCAGGCAGAATAAAACCGCCCAAAAAACGCCCCGTGTGGTCTATGGCTTCGACCGTCACGGCGGTGCCCACCATGACCACAATCAGCGGCGGCGTGTTCTGCGGGAATTGGCGGCGCGTGCGCTGCCATGCGGCAATCATGGCGATCCAGCGGTCAGCGCCTAAACGCTGCGGCGTGTCATAGCCATTGACCAAACCTGCTTCCTGTTCGCTGGAGTTGATCCAATGCGGCTGCAGATAATCCCAGCGTTCGATGATTTGCTCTTTGGCGCGGCGGCGCACCGCATCAGACGCGACGCAGCAGCCCAGCATGGTTTTGGGTTCGGCAATATGGCTCCATGCGCCTTCGGCCAAGCCTTCGATGTTTTCGATAAATTCAGCCCCTTGCGCCAAGGGCTGCGCTCCAGGCTGGCCGCGCTCGTACAGCGCCCATTTCAGGCGGGTGTTGCCGATGTCTATGGCCAGAAAAGTCATGGAGCTGCCAATGAAAAAAGGTTAGGCGATGCGCGGGGCGGGCGATTGCACGCCGCCACATTGAGCGCGGTGGCGCAGGGCGTGGTCTATCAGCACCAGCGCCAGCATGGCCTCGGCTATGGGCGCGGCGCGCAGCCCCACACAAGGGTCGTGCCTGCCTTTGGTGATGACGGCTTGCGCTTGGCCTTGCATATCCACGGTATCGCGCGGCACCAAAATGGAGCTGGTAGGCTTGATTGCCAAATTCACGGTAATAGGCTGGCCGCTGGAGATGCCGCCCAAAATGCCGCCCGCTTTATTGCCGACAAAACCATGGGGCGTGAGGCTGTCGCCGTGGGTGGAGCCTAAATCGGCCACAGCCGCAAAGCCCGCGCCTATTTCCACGCCTTTGACGGCATTGATGCCCATCATGGCGTGGGCGATGTCGGCATCTAACCTGTCAAACAGCGGCTCGCCCCAGCCTACGGGCACGCCTGTGGCTTCGATAAACAATTTTGCCCCGCATGAATCGCCCGATTTGCGCAACGCACCCATATATTCTTCCAGCGCAGCCACATCGGCAGCGGGGGCAAAGAAGGGGTTGTTGTGCACATGATCCCAGCTTTCAAATGCAATCGGCACACTGCCAATTTGCGTGACGCAAGCGCGTATTTCCGTGCCGAATTGTTGGCGCAGCCATTTTTTTGCCACCGCACCTGCGGCCACCATGGGCGCGGTCAAACGGGCAGAGGATCGCCCGCCACCACGCGGATCGCGCAGGCCGTATTTGTGCATATAGCTGTAATCGGCGTGCCCAGGGCGAAAGGTTTGGGCAATATCGCCATAGTCTTTGCTGCGCTGGTCGGTGTTTTCTATCAGCAGGGCAATGGGCGCGCCTGTGGTGCGCCCCTCATACACGCCGCTCAAAATTTTCACCGCATCAGGCTCGTTGCGCTGGGTGACATACTTATTCGTGCCAGGGCGACGGCGATCCAGATCGGGCTGAATATCAGCCTCTGAGAGTTCCATGCCTGGGGGGCAGCCATCCACCACGCAGCCTATGGCTGGGCCGTGAGATTCGCCAAAATTGGTAACGGCAAAAAGTTTGCCTAAGGTGCTTCCGCTCATGGGGGGCGATTATGCCAGCGCAGCCTACAGTCCAGTTTTTAGTCTTGGGCTTTATATACTCAGCGCCCATGAATTACCGTGGCCGCTTTGCCCCCTCGCCTACAGGCCCGCTGCACGCGGGTTCGCTGGCGGCGGCGCTGGCCAGCTGGCTGGATGCCCGCGCCCATGATGGCGCGTGGCTGATTCGTATAGAAGATGTGGATAGCGCCCGTTGCAAAGCCCAATGGGGGCAAGAGCAATTGCAGCAACTGGCCGCGCATGGCCTGCACAGCGACGAGCCTGTGCTGTGGCAATCCACCCGCAGTGCGGCCTATGCGGCGGCTTTGCAGCAACTGCAGGCGCAGGGGCTGGTTTATGCCTGCCACTGTTCGCGCAAAAAAATCAGCGATTACTGGCTGGCGCAGGGCGTAGATAAAGCGCGGCATGGGGATTTGGTCTATCCAGGCTTTTGCCGTGATGCGGGTTTGCCTGTGGAGGACGGGGTGGCCTTGCGGCTGGATGTGGGCAAAGCCTGTGAAGCCGTCATTGCCAGCGCAGCGAAGCAACCCACTGCAGCGATGCCGTCACGGTGTGGTGGATTGCCGCGCCGCTGCGCTCCTTGCAATGATGGTGCTCTCTCTTGGACAGACCGCCAGCTCGGCACCCAAAGCCAAAACATCACGCAAACCGTAGGCGACTTCATCCTGCGCCGCGCCGATGGCTGCTGGGCTTATCAATTAGCCGTAGTGGTGGACGATGCCGCGCAGGGCATTAGCCATGTGGTGCGCGGCCTCGACTTGC
>CAZSPW010000083.1:0-7837 GCA_964608575.1 uncultured Burkholderiaceae bacterium
CCACATCGCGCAAAGGCAATAAAGGTAAATTGGATGAAGAGGTCATAGATAGTGCGTAGGGTGTGAGCTGGATGCAATCGAGCGAGTAAATGGGTTGCAGTGTAAACAAGCACTGCTGTAACGTGCTGGTGCATGGGTATCAGAGCCACCTCTACATGGCGCATGTACGCCCAATTTCAAGAGGAAGCTAGACAAATTGATAGGCAATCTGCCTACCCATGCGCCATCATTTTTTAAGGTGTTTTTAGGCTTTTAAGCCACCTATACTGCCTGAGCAGCTATATTTAAAATAGCATTTCTCAATAGCAGTTTTAGCGTTTAAGGATGTGCTCACGCACGGCGCGGTTGTGCTCATCCAAAGTATTGCTGAATTGGCTATGGCCTGAGCCATCACCTTTAGCAACAAAATACAGAGCCTTGGTTTGTGCGGGTTGCAACGCCGCCTGCAAAGCCGCTTTGCCTGGCATGGCGATAGGGCCAGGCGGCAGGCCAACGCGGGTGTAAGTGTTATAGGGTGTATCGGTCTGCAAATCCACTTTGCGGATATTGCCGCGATACGCCGTGCCCATGCCATAAATCACGGTGGGGTCAGTTTGCAGCGCCATGCCTATGCGCAGACGGTTGTTGAACACACCCGCAATCTGGGCACGGTCGGCGCCATGCCCCGTCTCTTTTTCTACAATGCTGGCCAAAATCAGCGCCTCTTGCGGGCTGCGCACTTGGGCGCTAGGGCTGCGCTGTGCCCAAGCTAGGGCCAGATTTTTTTGCATTTGCGCGGCCGCCTGGCGGTAAAACACCAGATCACTGGTATGCGGGGCGTAACGATAAGTGTCTGGCGCCAATTGCCCTTCCAAGGGCAAACCAGATGGCAAACCGATTTTTTGCGCCAATTCGCTCTCGCTCAAACCTGCGGTGTCGTGGCGCAGCCAAGGCAGTGCATCTACACGAGCGCGCACTTGGCGCAGATTCCAGCCCTCTGGAATCGTCAGCGATAGCAAAGTTTGCTCGCCCTCACGCAGCTTTTTGGCTATGGCTTCAATGCTAGCGCCACGGGGAATTTGGTAATAGCCCGCCTTCAATTGCCGCGCGTGCAAACGCAGCCAAAACCAAGTCGGCCAAGTTGGTGCCTGCACCCCTGCCTCTTGCAAAATAGCTACCATGCGCGCAGGGCTGCTGCCACGCGGAATTTCCACCGTCACACGCTGCCCCTGCACGCTAGGGGTAAAAGCCAAAGGCTGATGCAAAACATACCAGGCGTACATCCCGGCAGCCAATAACAAAGTCAAGCCAAACAGCAAATAGGGCCACACACGGCCATGCACGGAAAGGCCGTGGGGGGATGGAGTCGGGCGATTCAACATAGGGCGCACATTTTGTCACAATGCATCCTTATGAATACTGCTGCCATCTCCACCACTGTGCCTGCCACCTTTGCGCCCACCCTGTTGCCCGATTTCGCTTTGATTCGTATTCAAGGCGCGGAGGCGGCGCACTTCATCCACAACCAACTCAGCCATGATTTTTTGCTGATTCAGCCTGAAGAAGCACGACTCGCTGTATGGTGCACCCCAAAAGGCCGCATCTTGATCAGTTTTTACGGCTTCAAGCCGCAAGCCGATACCGTGTTTTTATTGCTGGCGGCAGACAGCGTGGAATTTATCGTCAAACGCCTGAAAATGTTTGTACTGCGCAGCAAATGCACGGTAGAAGATGTCAGCAGCCTATGGCAAATCACTGGGCATATCCAGCCTACAGGCCAGCACACCGCCGCTGATACCATGCGCACCCGCAGCTTAGACGATGGCTATGCCCTAGAGCTACCCAGCGTGAGCATAAATTCACAAGTGTTTTCGAGGGAAATCCGCGTAGAAGCTGCCTCAGAAGCTAGCAAAATTGAAGTAAATGCCGATAGCTTGCTATGGTGGAACTGGCTGCAAGTGCAAAGCGGCGTGGCACTGGTAGGCGCGGCGCTACGCGAAGCCTTTGTGCCGCAAATGATCAATTATGAATCCCTGGGCGGCATCAACTTTAAAAAAGGCTGCTACCCAGGGCAGGAGGTGGTGGCGCGCAGCCAGTTTCGTGGTCAAGTCAAACGCCGTGGCTATTTGGTGCACGCTGCGGGCGAGCTGACAGCAGGCACTGAAGTATTAGATGCCCAAGGCCAGGCCTGCGGTTTAGTAGCCATGAGCGCCCCCGCACCCGCCGCCATCGGTAGCCACTGGGCGGCTATCATCTCTGTGCAAACCAGCAGCGCCGAAGCAGGCGGCTTGAAAGTGGGCGAGCAAAACTTGCTGCTACAAGATTTACCGTATGCTCTGCTGGAAGATATTTAAATTTAAAAAACACCAGCTATGCCCGCAAACAGCCTGATACCCACACTTCTCGCCCAACTGGGGCGCGCCATCGTGGGCAAACCCGAACAATTGCAACAAGCCGTAGTGTGTTTACTCGCTGGTGGGCATTTGCTGCTGGAAGATGTGCCAGGCGTAGGCAAAACCACGCTGGCGCACGCCTTGGCGCACAGCTTTGGCCTGCAGTTTTCGCGCGTACAGTTCACCGCCGATTTAATGCCTAGCGATTTAACCGGTGTGGCCGTGTTTGACCGTGGTAGCAGCGAATTTGTGTTTCATCCTGGCCCCTTGTTCGCACAAGTTTTGCTGGCCGATGAAATCAACCGCGCCAGCCCCAAAACCCAGTCTGCCCTGCTAGAAGCCATGGAAGAGCAGCAGGTCAGCGTCGAGGGCCAGACCCGCGCCCTGCCCCAGCCTTTTTTTGTTATTGCCACGCAAAACCCGCTGGAACAAGTGGGCACTTATGCCTTGCCTGAATCGCAGCTCGATCGCTTCTTGATGCGTATCTCGCTGGGTTACCCCAGCCGCGATGCCGAGCGCGATTTACTCGCTAGCAACGGCAGGCGCAGCGTGGCCGATAGCTTGCCTGCAGTCATCAGCCCTGCGCAATTGCAAGCCTTACAACAGCAAGTGCTGGCCGTGCATGCCAGCGATGCGCTGCTGAACTATGTGCTGGATTTAACCGAAGCCAGCCGCAATGGTGCGTGGTTTGTGCAGGGCATTTCGCCACGGGCGGGGCTGGCGCTGCTGCGTGCCGCCAAAGCACAGGCTTTGGTATCTGGCCGCGATTTTGTTGCCCCTGACGATGTGCAAGCTGTGCTGCCGCAAGTTATTGCCCACCGTCTGCAGCCCGTGCCTAGCGCGGGGCGCGGCGCAGTGGCGCAAGTGCAGGCCATGATGGAAGCTGTGCCACTGCGCTGATGCACGGCCTTCATGCGCGTTTGCTGCTCACGGGCTGCGCCGTAAAATCGCGCCTATGCTGATCGATTTTTTCTATGCCTTAAGGGCTGCCAAACTGCCCGTTTCTGTCAAAGAGCATTTGGCGCTATTGGATGCGCTGGATGCGGGCATCGTCGGCCCCAAAGATGCCGAAGGCAAAATGGCGCTGGATGATTTCTACCATCTGGCGCGCATGACCCTGATCAAAGACGAAAAGCATTACGACAAATTCGACCGCGCCTTTGGCCAATACTTTCACGGCATAGACGAAGCCGTCGATTTAAGCCGCGAGCTGCCAGCCGAATGGCTGCGCAAAAATTTGGAGAAATTCCTCAGCGACGAAGAAAAAGCCCAGATGGACAAAATGGACTGGGACGAGCTGATGGAGACTTTGAAAAAGCGCCTGGAAGAACAACAAGAGCGACACGAAGGCGGCAATAAATGGATAGGCACGGGTGGCACTTCGCCCTTTGGCGCTTATGGCTATAACCCGCAGGGCATACGCATAGGCCAAGACAAAAGCCGCAACCGCCGCGCGGTGAAAGTGTGGGACAAGCGCGAGTTCAAAGACTATGACGACAACGAAGAACTCTCGCCGCGCAATATCCAAGTGGCTTTAAAGCGCCTGCGTAAATTTGCGCGCACGGGTGCGGCCGACCAGCTGGATTTAGACGACACCATACGCGCCACCGCCGCCAACGCGGGTTACCTCGACTTAAAAATGGTGGCCGAGCGCCACAACGCCGTGAAGGTGCTGCTGCTGATGGATGTGGGCGGCAGTATGGATGAGCATATCCACCGCGTAGAGCAACTCTTTGCCGCTGCCAAAACCGAGTTCAAACACCTGCAGTTTTATTATTTTCACAACTGCGTGTACGACTTTGTTTGGAATAAAAACGCGCGCCGTTTTGCCGAAAAAATCAGCACGCACGATTTGATTCGCACCTATAACAAAGACTACAAGCTGATTTTTGTCGGCGATGCCACCATGAGCCCTTACGAAATTTTGCAGCCCTATGGCAGTGTGGAATGGAGCAATGAAGAGCCAGGCGCGGTCTGGCTGCAGCGCCTGATCGAAGCTTTTCCTAAATTTGTTTGGCTCAACCCTGAACCCACAGGGATTTGGGAATACCGTCAGAGCATCCAACTCATACAACAAATTCTGGGGCCAGAGCGCATGTACCCGCTGACTTTGCAGGGGTTAGAAGGCGCCATGAAAGCTTTGTCGAAATAGCGTCTATCAAGACGGCCGCGTTTTTGATTCGCTCGCCTCAAACCCTTATTGCCCCAAGGCAAAAATGCAAGGCAGTTTCAACGCCGCTTCCAACTCGGGCGCTGGCACCAATTGACGCCACGCGGCCACGGGCAGGCAGCGGCTAAAGCCCGCTTCTAGCATCAAGCCACTGTGCAACGCCAGCATGGTGCTAGGCTGCAGCGCCGCCAGTAACGCCTGCCAAAGCGCGGCGTTGCGGTAAGGCGTTTCTATGCACAACTGGGCTTGCCCGCTTTTCAGCGCCAAACCTTCGAGTTGCTTGATGCGTGCGGCGCGTTCAGCCGCGTTTTGCGGCAGATAGCCGACAAAGGCAAATTGCTGCCCATTCAAGCCACTGGCAGCCAGCGCCAACAAAATAGATGAAGGCCCCACCAAAGGCAGCACCCGCGCACCAGCCGCGTGTGCTGCGCGCACGATGGATGAACCCGGATCGGCCACCGCCGGCATACCCGCCTCGCTGAGCAAGCCCATGTTTTGCCCAGCCAGCAGGGGCGCGAGCAATACTTTCGCCGCCGCCGCATCGCCCGCAGCGCCGTGGTCGCCTTTTTTGTGCGCGGCGCGGGGCAGCTCGGTAATTTGCATATCCTGCAAACTGCAAACCAAGGGCTGCACCGCGTGCACACGCTTTAAAAATGCGCGCGCAGATTTGGCGTTTTCCACCACCCAATGCGTGATGCCGGCAGCTTGTGTGATGGTCGATTGCGGCAAAAGCTGGCGCAAATCGGTCTGCATATCTTGGCTATCACAGCCAAAATCCAAGGGCGTGGGCACGAGGTAGAGCGTGCCTAGGGCTTTTTTCGCTGCTGTCATAAGTATTAATTTAATAGCTGCTCAGGCAGCTTTGGCGGCCTGAATTGCCAAAAACACCCTTAAAAAAGGCTGATGCCAGCGGCTCTGAGCATTCTGGCAGTATGGATCAGCGGCAAGCCGATTAAGGCCGTGGGGTCGTCGCTTTCAATGGCGTCTAAAAGCGCAATGCCCAAACCTTCGCTTTTGGCGCTGCCAGCGCAGTCATAGGGTTGCTCGGCGCGCAGATATTGTTCTATTGCTGCGTCGCTCACATCACGGAAACGCACACGCACGCTAGCGGTGTGCTGTTGGCAAAAACCATCTGCAGGGCAAACCACCGCCACGCTGGTGTGAAAAATCAGGGTTTGGCCGCGCATTTTTTGCAGCTGCGCCACGGCTTTCTCATGCGTGCCAGGTTTGCCCAAAGATTGCCCATTCAAATCGGCCACTTGGTCTGAACCTATCACCACCGCCGCCTGCAATTGCTCACCTATGGCATTGGCTTTGGCCAGCGCCAAACGCTGCGCCAGTGCCAGCGGCGCTTCGCCAGCCAGAGGGGTTTCATCCACCTCAGGCGCTATGGTCAAAAAGGGAAGGCGCAGGCGCTCTAACAATTCTTTGCGGTAACGCGAGGTGGAAGCCAGCACCAGTGGCCTTTGTTGCTGCGCCAGCGCGAATAAATCGTGAAGTTCGTGATTGATGTCCGTCATAGTGCGCCAAGTGTAAACCCGTATATCCCAGCACACTCTGGACTATGATGCGCGCCTATGACTGCAGCTTTTAACCTCTACGACCTCGACATCAAAAAATTCGCCCAGGACGGCGCCCAAGCAAGCGGCGCGCTGAATTTGGCCGATTTTGCCCGCGTCTGCGAAGACCTGCCTGAAGGCACTGCCCGCCCCCTGCCTGCGGTGCAGTGGCAGGCGCAGGGCCAGTGGCGCAATGTGCTGGGGCAAAGCGTGCCTTACACACAAAGCGAAGTCATGGGGCAGCCTTGGCTGCATTTGGAAATCCACACCGAAGTTGCGCGCCACTGCCAACGCTGCCTGCAGCCCATGGTTTTGCCTGTGGCCGTCGATCGCGATTACCGCTTTGTCGCCGATGAAGCTACTGCCAGCGCCCAAGACGAGGACAGCCTAGAAGATGTCTTGGTGTGGGATAAACACTTTGACCTGCACGCTTTGTTGGAAGACGAAATTCTGCTGGACCTGCCCCTCATCCCCATGCACGAGGTCTGCCCCCATTTGGCCGCGCCTGTGCTTGCCACGCCAAGAGCAGAAGAGGCTGAGGAGAAAAAACAGCAACCCTTTGCTGGCCTTGCGGATTTGCTGAAAAAGTCTGGCAAGTAAAAGTGGGGCGCAGATACGCTATGCTTACCTACTTGTTTGACTCTTATGCCCTTTCGTGAGCGATACCCCTGCAGGCGCTGCGCCTAAACCACAGCACCACACCTCCCACCAAGACAGCCGTAGCTTTTTGCGCCGTGTCTATGAATTTATTCACCCCGGCCCCGACTCCAAAGACGAGCTGATGGAAACCTTGGCCGAGGCCGAGGACAACCGCGTGATCGGCGCCGAAAGCCGCGCCATGCTCGAAGGCGTGCTGCGCATTGCCGATATGACGGCGGGACAAGTCATGGTGGCCGCGCCGCGCATGGATTTGATTGATATTGATGCCGCACTAGAGGACATCATGCACATCGTCATCAGCACCGCGCATTCGCGTTTTCCTGTGTTTGAAGGCAGTCGTGAAAACATCATCGGCACGCTGATGGCCAAAGACTTGCTGAAACTACAGCGCGCGCCCGAACTGAATTTGCGCACCCTGCTGCGCCCTGCAGTGTTTATTCCTGAAAGCAAAAAACTCAATGATTTGCTGCGCGATTTCCGCAGCCGCCGCAATCACTTGGCCATCGTGGTGGATGAGTTTGGCCGCACCGCTGGTTTAGTCACCATTGAGGATGTGCTGGAAGAAATCGTTGGCGAAATTGAAGACGAATTCGATATTGACGAAAACGACGGCGCCATTTACGCCATGGCAGACGGCAAAAGCTGGCGCGTGGCTGGCAATACCGAGGTCGAACGCGTAGCTGAACATTTTGAAATCAATCTGCAAGCCGAGGGCGAGACACAACGCTTTGACACCATTGCAGGCTTGATCGCGCACGAGCTAGGCCATGTGCCCAAACGCGGCGAATTCTATGAAAAAGCGGGGCTGCGCTTTACCGCCCTGCACACCGTTAGCGGCACGGTGAAATGGCTCAAAGTCACGCGCATCTAAGGCCAGTGATTGCAGACCCATAAAAAACCTGAACGCGCCAGCTAGAGCAGAAAAGCACCGCCCTACAGCAATGGACTGAGCGCCGCCCAAGCATTGTTCCAAATGCGTTGCAATCGCCCCCAGCTTTGTACCTGGCTAGCCTGCACCACTTGTGCCAGGGCGCAATATTCGCGCTGGCGCTGCATAATGGCTGCGGCTAGCTGCC
>CAZSPW010000084.1:0-7711 GCA_964608575.1 uncultured Burkholderiaceae bacterium
GAAAGCGACTTCTTCCTAGTAAGCGCCCGTTTAAGCGACAGCAACGAATCGGCTATTTTTTTCCTGCCTAAGGGCACAGTCGGTTTAAACCTCAAGCCCATCGCCACTTGGGACACCACCCGCCCCCTGCTACAGGTACAGCTCAACAGCGTCAAAGCCACCGCTGCCTCACGCCTAGGCAAAGGCGATAAAGCCCTGTTTGGGATGTTTGAGGCGCTATCGCGCGCCAATCTTGCTTTGGCTGCCGAGGCTTTAGGTGGTGCGCAGCAAGTGCTGGACCTCACCCTAGCCTACACCGCTGAGCGCGTGCAGTTTGGTCGCACTATTGCCAGTTACCAGGCCATCAAACACCGTGCGGCACAAATCATGGTCAAAGTCGAATCCCTGCGCTCTGCCGTAGCGGGCGCTGCCGCTGCTTGGGATAGCGCCACCACAGAAGCGGCACGCCGCGCTGCGGCCTTGGATTCGGCTGGCGCGCGCTTATTGGCCGAGGATACCTATTTCTACGCCGCTGCCGACAGCATCCAACTGCACGGCGGTGTTGGCTTTACCTGGGAGTATGACCCCCAGCTCTACTACAAACGCGCCCAAGCCATGCGCACTTGGCTAGGCGGAGCAGACGCTTGCACCGCTACCATTGTTGCCCAACTGGGCGACGCTGGTGTCAGCGCCGATGCCGCTGACGACCACCCGCTGCGCAAAGAAGTCGCTACTTGGATGGCTGCTAATCTCACTGGCAAATTCGCCCCGCTGAAAGAGCGCGGCGGCCCCGGCGACGATGAAGCCTACCCCGAGCTGCGCAAAGAGTGGGAGCAACACATGGCGCAAAGCGGCTGGACTTGCGTCGGCTGGCCCAAAGAATATGGCGGCCGTGATATGAGCGTGTGGGAGCAAGTCATCTTCCAAGAAGAATATGCCCGCGCAGGAGGCCCTGGACGCATGGGCCATATTGGTGAGGGTTTGGTCGGCAATACGCTATTGGCCATGGGTACTGAGGACCAGAAAAAGCGCTTCCTCAAAGGCATACAACAAGGCACAGAGTTTTGGTGCCAGGGCTATTCAGAGCCATCTGCAGGATCGGACCTCGCCAATGTGCGCACCCGCGCCGTGCAAGACGAAAACGGTGACTGGCGCATCAGCGGGCAAAAAGTCTGGACCAGCTGGGCCATGGAAAGCGACTGGATTTTCGTCATCGCCCGCAGCGAAGAAGGCTCACAGGGCAACAAAGGACTGACCTTTTTCCTCATGCCACTCAAGCAAGCTGGCGTAGAAATTCGCCCTATCAAGCAAATCACTGGTGGGGCTGAATTTAACGAAGTCTTCTTTGATAACGCGCTGGCGAAAAAAGAAGATGTTGTCGGCAGCGTAGGCGATGGCTGGCGCGTTGCCATGGCGCTTTTGGGCTTTGAGCGCGGCATCTCCACGCTAGGCCAGCAAATGCAATTCATCCGAGAGTTGCAATGGATAGTCGATGCGGCCAAAGCCAACGGCAGCATCAAGGACATTCGCATCCAAAGCCGTCTGGCACAGGCTTGGGCTGGTCTGCGCGTCATGCGCGCCTCAGCAGTGCGCATGTTGGGCGACACCAGTGGCAATTTAAGCCGCGAGGCGCTGGCTTACAAATATTACTGGAGCAACTGGCATCGCGACTTAGGCGAGCTGGCTATGACCGTGCAAGGCGCAAATGCCAATGTGCGCGACGGCGATGATGGCAGCAAACAAACGCGCCTGCAGCACATGGCCTTATTCTCCCGATCTGACACCATTTACGCCGGCACGAATGAAATTCAGCTCAACATCATGAGCGAACGCGGCCTGAATATGCCGCGTGAACCCAGAGGGCGTTAAACCCCTAGGCCATCATCGCCGCCCCGACTGAGCCCCGACTGGGTCGGCCGATGGTGTTTTTTATGCCTTTTAAAGGTTTTAGCCCGATAAACCTGCCTGAGCAGCTCACTTTTTGATACTGAAATTACCCATGTCCAGCAGCGTTTTTACCGTCAACCCCACCCAAGTGCAAACCGATGTACGGGCGGCTCTGGCCGAAGACTTAGGCGAGAAAAGACAAGACTGGACAGCCGCTTTGATCGGCTCCCAAGTGCGCAGCAAAGCCTGGATTTTGGCGCGTGAGAACGCCGTGATTTGTGGCCGCCCTTGGGTGGAAGAAACCTTGCGCCAAATCGCGCCATCGGTCAGCCTGCAATGGCAAATAGCCGAAGGACAGCGTTGCCAGGCCAATCAAATCGTGGTGGAGTTTGAAGGGCTGGCGCGTGAGCTACTCACCGCCGAGCGCACCATGCTGAACTTCATGCAACTGCTCAGCGCCACCGCCAGCATCACAGCACGCTATGTCGATGCCGTAGCGGCTGTGCCTGGCAACCGTGCACGCATAGTTGATACGCGCAAAACCATCCCTGGGCTGCGTGTGGCGCAAAAATACGCCGTGCAGGTAGGCGGTGGACTCAATCACCGCATGGGGCTGTTTGATGCGATTTTGATCAAAGAAAACCACATCACCGCCGCTGGCGGAGTAGCGCAAGTATTGGCGCAAGCTGGCGCCTTCGCGCATGAGTTGCAATTCATCGAAATTGAAGTGGAAACCCTCGCACAGCTACAAGAAGCATTGGATGCGGGTGCAAAAATGGTGTTGTTGGACAATATGCCAGCCGAGCAATTGCGCCAAGCAGTCGCGCTCAATGCCGGCCGCGCCGTCCTCGAAGTCTCTGGCGGCGTGAACTTAGACACCGTCGCCGCTTTGGCTGCCACAGGGGTAGATCGCATCTCTATCGGTGCCATCACCAAAGACATCAAAGCCGTGGATTTTTCCCTGCGCTTTGATCAATCTTTTGCCCAACACATATCTGGCGCCTGAACCCAGGCTAGGAGCAAAACCTTTAGGCCGCTTGCTGCATAGCTGCCACAGCCATGCCAGAGGCAGCCGCCAAGGCTTGAATATTGGCGGCAAACGCCCCCTTGGGGCCAGTCATCAAATCAAAACGCACGCGCTGCCCCGGGCGCAGGGTTTTAAAGCCATCCATCACGATGGCGGAAAAATGAACAAACACATCAGCGCCACCTTCATCGGCTTGAATAAAGCCTATGCCCTTGGCATCGCTAAACCATTTGACAACTCCCTCGCTCATACAACACCTCTTTTTATCATCGATCAAACGAGTGCGCATTCTAGGCACAGGCACAGATCTGGGTCAAAGGCTGAATAGGGCGAACACACCGAATCTAGGGGAAATACTGCCTAGGCTTTACACCTATTGAGGCGTTTATGCAGGGGTTTACGCCATGCCGCGTTTGATGTCAGCGATACTGGGCATCTCAATCCGAGCAGATTTGCGCTCTACCACCGAGGCATCTAGGCGCAATACGATGGTGGAGATATTGTCACCGCCGCCCTGCCCGCGTTGACGCGCTTTGGCAATCAGAAACTCTGCTGCCTCGCGCGGATTTAAAGTCATCAAGGCCGAGCCCAGTTCTTGGTCTGTGAAGTAATGCCAAAGGCCGTCTGAACAAAGCAAAAGCGCGTCGCCAATTTTCAAATCGCGCGTACTGTAAGTTGTGATTTGCGGCGGCTCCTCCGCCCCCAGGCAGCTGAGCAAGATATTCGACTGTGGGTGATCACGCGCCTGCATTTCCGTCAGCTCGCCTTTGTCCACCAAGGTTTGCACATAAGAGTTATCGCGCGTGCGCTTGACCAATGTGCCCGCGTGGAAGTGGTAGATACGCGAATCGCCGGAATGCGCCCAGTGGCAATCGCCCTCAGGATTCATAATGAAAGCGGCGTAAGTGCTATGGGGCTCCATCTCAGCAGCCACGGCTGTTAAACGAATAACGGTGTGTGCCTCTTCACCAATTTGCCGCAAGATAGCCGGCGCATCGTCGGTCTTGGGTGAGTAGCGTTCAAAAATTTGCTTAGCCGTCAGCACCACCTGATCTGAAGCCATGCGCCCACCTGAGCGCCCGCCCATGCCATCGGCCACTACCCCCATCACACAGCCTGGGTGGTGCGGGTGGGTCAACAATGCCAATTGGTCTTGCTGGTATTCACGGTCGCCTTTGTGTATGCCTGTTGCGCCGCTCAGTCGGTATGCCGTAAGTGCCATCGCCTTGCTGTCATGTTGCTTGAATGCGCGCATTATGGCAGGCAATAAGGCTGGCATTTTGATGCGCTTTTATAAAAAGAACCCTCGTCTAAATCACAGACAATGCTGCGTATGCCGTCTTCGCCCACCAATAGCCCCTTACAACAGGCCACCGCTGCTGCTTTTGCCGCCCATGGTGCATTGGCGCAAATGCAAGCGCATTACCGGCCACGCACAGCCCAATCGCAGATGGCTGATGCCGTCGCTAAGGCTATTGAGCAAACGCAGGCCTTGGTGGTCGAAGCGGGTACAGGCACGGGCAAAACTTTCGCCTATCTGGTGCCCGCTTTGCTCAGTGGCCAACGGGTCTTGCTCTCCACTGCCACCAAGACCTTGCAGGAGCAGTTATATAACCGTGACTTGCCCGCTGTGCTACGGGCATTGGGCATGCACAGCCGCACAGCGCTACTCAAAGGCCGCGGCAATTACCTCTGCAGCTATCGTATGCAGCAGGCTAGGGCACAGGCTTTGCCCAACCATTTACTCGCAGAGCTGGTCAGCGTAGAACGCTGGGCACAACACACACAAACCGGTGATTTAGCTGAACTGGCACAACTGGCTGAAGACTCGCCTCTGCGCCCATGGATTACTTCCAGCCGCGAGAACTGCTTAGGCAGCCAATGCCCGTCTTACGACAATTGCCACCTAGCCAAAGCCCGCAACCAGGCCATGCAGGCCGAAATCGTGGTCATTAACCACCACCTGCTGTTTGCCGATATGGCGCTGAAGGAAGAAGGCTTTGGGCAATTGCTGCCGCAAACCGATATCGTGATTTTGGACGAAGCGCACCAGCTCAACGAAACGGGCGTGCAGTTTTTGGGGCAGCGCCTCGCTAGCACCCAATTGCTGGATTTTTGCCGCGATGTTTTAGCCACTGGCCTTGCCAAAGCGCGAGGCTTGGTCGATTGGCAAGAGTTGGTGCACACCTTGGAATACACCACGCGCGAGCAGCGCCTGACCCTAGGCAGCACTTGGAATAAAGGACAAAGCCAAGCGCGCCTGCGCTGGCTGGGCACCGCACCAGAAGGCGTGGATGCCGAGCTATGGGGCAAAGGCTTGGCCGACATCGCCACGGCGCTGGAAGGCTTGCGTGCGGCACTCGATAGCGTAGCTGAACTCGGCCCCGATTTGCAGCGCCTATTCGAGCGCTGCTGCGAACTAGCGCAGCTACTGACGCATTTTTCGCGCCCGCACACGCCCGACACACAAAGCGGCGTACGCTGGCTAGAAATCGGCAGCCACTGGCGCATGGTGCAAGCCCCGCTAGACATAGCCAGCACCTTACATAAACATCTCTATCCAACGCAGGATTTAGGAAAAGAATCCGCAAATAACGCCGTCGATGCTGCCTGGGAAGCTCCTATTTTTGAAGCGAATCATACGCAACTTCCTAAGCTAGCAGCGCTGCAAACACCCGCGCACGCGCAGCACGATCTGAATGAAGCACCAGCGCCGCAGCAAGAAACTCTGCCCAAACGCACTTGGGTTTTTACCTCAGCCACCTTAGGGGATGCCAGCGGCTTAGATTGGTTTACCCTGCCCTGCGGCCTGCAAACTGCGCCCAGCTTGCGCCTCGCCAGCCCTTTTGATTACGCCCGCCAAGCTGCGCTCTACATTCCAAACGACATACCAACGCCGGCGCAAACGCAAGCCCATAGCAGCGCGGTAGCCAATTTGGCCGCACAGTCAGCACGCACGCTGGGGGGCAAGACACTGGTGCTCACCACCACCAACCGCGCCCTGCGCCACATTGCCAGCAGCCTGCGCGAACAATTGGCAGGCAGCGGCATCAGCGTGCTGGAGCAAGGCTGGGGCAATAAACAAGACCTGATCAACAGCCTGCGCCATGGTCATAGCAACCAGGGCAGCCAGGGCAGCCAGAGTAAATCGGGCGCTGCTGCGGCAGCGGCGGCAGAGTCTGGCGCATCTGGCTGCGTCTTAGTTGCCACCGCATCGCTCTGGGAAGGCATAGACATTGCAGGTGACGCCCTGCAACTGGTCATCATCGACAAACTGCCCTTTCATCCGCCAGGCGATCCGGTAGTAGAAGCGCGCAGCCAACGCTTACAAGCGCAAGGCTTAAGCCCTTTTCAACACTACAGCCTGCCCGAAGCTGCGGTCATGCTCAAGCAAGGCGCAGGCCGCTTGATTCGCACTGAAAATGATCGCGGCGCACTGGTCGTGTGCGATGTGCGTTTGACGCAAACCCGCTACGGCCACCGTTTGGTGCAAAGCCTGCCACCCATGAAAAAACTCGGCTCCGAGGCCGAGTTTTTGGGCTATTTGCAGGGTTTAAATCAAAACCCCAGTCATTCAGGACTGTGAGTACAGTGGGCGCTGCGACTACGCGCAGCATGACAAACTTCCCCGCCTACTGCCTACAACAACACCGGCGCATCCGGCAGCGCATTGCTGCGGCTTTGCCCAGGCTCGGCAGGAAAATGCCGCGCCAAAGCCGCACCTAAAGCCGCAATCGCGGCGCTTAATGCTGCCTCAAACTGCTGCGCCGCCAACATCGGGCGCAATTGCGCCACCAGCTGCTGCCAAAAATCCGCAGGCACAGCTGCATGCAAACCCCGATCAGCCACCACTTCCAAGGCATGATCGGCCAACAACACATAAATCAGCACACCGTTGTTATCCGCGGTATCCCATACACGCAGCTTGCCAAACAGGCTCAAGGCGCGTTCGCGCGGGCTGGCCTGGCGGCGCAAATACGACAAGGGCAAACCGCCCTCAATCGCAATACGAATTTCGCCTGTATGCGTCTTCTCGCTTTGCGCTACCAAGGCCGCCAAACGCGCCAGTGCCTCCGGCGGCAAGGCGCGTGCAGCCGCGCGGCTATCGAGCCAACGGTGCTTCCAAATACGGGGCAAGGCACGCCACATAGATCACCTACAGCAAATGGCCATCGCGCCCTAGGGCTTGGTCTAACTTGTAAATCAGTGTTGCCAAACGGCTATCGTTGCCTTGTAAATCTGCGGGCAAATCCGACGCTGGGTTATTAGTCTCAGCAGCCAATAGCGCGCTCTGGGGTGTGGCTGGATTCGGTAGCGTGGAATTTTCTGCTTGGTTTTGTGCTTGCTGGCTATCAAACGCTATTTGCAAAGCAGCTAACACGGCAATGCGATCCCGCGCCTTGATCTTGCCCGCGTCGCGAATACGGCACATCGAAGCATCCACACGGCTGATGGCCAGACGCAAATCATCCACCTCGTCGCTAGGGGCAGAAAGCACATAGCTTTGCCCCATGATTTGCGCGTTCACCGCTTGCTGCTGGCTCATGCTGCACCTCCTGTACCGTCTGTCGGCGCAATAGGGTTTTGTGGTGTAGGCAAACGATCGAGCAAATCATCCACCCGCGCACGCGCCGCCGCCAAACGCGACTTGAGCGAATCGCGCTCTTGCGTGAGCTGCTGCACCTGTTCACTCAACAAGGCATTGGTGCGCTCCAGCTCCTCATGGCGCAGCAGTAGGCGCTCCACGCGCTCGCATACCTGATCGATTTGGGTAGAAATAGTCATAGCTGTTGACTATAAGCCATAGTGCTGTAGCAA
>CAZSPW010000085.1:0-7477 GCA_964608575.1 uncultured Burkholderiaceae bacterium
TTACGCTGCGAAAGCAACCTTTTTGGCGCGGGTGAAAGCCGCACGGTCGCTTAAAAGCCCTAGCGCCCACCGCCTAGCCTTCAGCCGCACTTAAGAGCAGCAGCGCAAAAAGACCAGCCTCAGGGCTGGTCTTTTTTTATGTGTTTTTGGCCATTTAAGCCGCCAAACCTGCCTGAGCAGCTCACTTTTTTGATGTAATTTAAAACCGCATCAAGCCTGATATCGCACCTAATCCACGCCGCGTGCACGGTCGGCGTGGAATTGCGCTACCCAAGCGCCAAAGCGCCCCGCGTCCAGCGCGTCGCGCATTTCTTGCATCAGGTTTTGGTAGTAATGCAGGTTGTGGATGGAGGCCAGCATAGGCCCCAGCATTTCGCCGCAGCGGTCTAGGTGGTGCAAATATGCACGGCTAAAGCCGCCCTCTACCCTACCACCTTCGTGCCTAAAACCTTTGCAGGCATAGCAAGTGCAAGTCGGGTCCAGCGGGCGCTTATCGGCTTTGTGTTTAGCGTTGCGGATTTTCAAATCGCCAAAGCGCGTGAATAAATGGCCGTTGCGGGCATTGCGCGTGGGCATGACGCAGTCAAACATATCCATGCCCTGGCTGACGGCAAAAACCAAATCCTCGGGCGTGCCCACACCCATCAGATAGCGCGGTTTGTGCGCAGGCAACTTGGGCGCAATATGCGTGAGCACGCGCTGCATATCCTCTTTAGGCTCACCGACCGACAAACCACCCACAGCCATGCCGGGGAAATCCATCTCGTTCAGCCCCGCCAACGATTCTTCGCGCAGGTTTTCAAACATACCGCCCTGCACAATGCCAAACAAGGCATTGGGGTTGTGTAAACGGCAAAATTCGTCTTGGCAGCGTTTGGCCCAGCGGCGCGAGAGTTCCATCGAGCTGCGCGCTTCGCGCTCGGTGGTGATATGGCCTTTGCTTTCGTAGGGCGTGCATTCGTCAAACTGCATGACGATGTCGGCGTTCAAAATGGTTTGAATTTGAATCGAGACCTCGGGCGACATAAAGAGTTTGTCGCCATTCACGGGGGAAGAAAACTTCACGCCTTCTTCGCTGATTTTGCGCATATCCCCCAGCGACCAAACCTGAAAACCCCCCGAATCGGTGAGGATGGGCTTGTCCCAAGCTTCAAACTGGTGCAGGCCGCCAAACTGCTGCATGATGTCCAGCCCCGGGCGCATCCACAGATGGAAGGTGTTGCCCAGAATGATTTGCGCATTCATCTCGTGCAGGCTGCGCGGCATCACGCCTTTGACGGTGCCGTAAGTGCCAACGGGCATAAAAACAGGGGTCTGCACGACCCCGTGATTCAGGCGCATTTGCCCACGGCGCGCGCCTGTTGTGCTGTCTTGTGCGAGTATTTCAAATTCCAACATGGGGCGATTGTCGCAGACGCGCTGCCCCTAGCAGGCTGCCAACCCGCAGCTGGCGCTTATTTTTTCTTTTCGTCTTCGGGCTTGGGGCTTTCAGCAATTTTTTTGTTGAACCACCAAGCAAACCAAATGCCCATACCAATCATGAAAGCAATCACCACCAAGCTCATTTGGCCTTCTGGCGAAGAGAGTAAATGTCCCCACAATCCCATAGCAGTCTCCATGCGTTATCAAGATGCAGCACATATTGCCATGAAACCTTTGTGGCTTTCATGTTTTACATCAAATGGATTAGTTCAAAGCTAGGGCAAGCGTGGTGTATTTGCGATAACGCAAAGCTTGGCACTGCGCTGGCAAGCGCAGCGCACAGAAGGCTTACAAAGCCGCTTGCAACGCGACCAGCATTTTTTCGTTTTCTTCTGGCGTACCCACCGTCAAACGCAGGCAGTTGGCCAGCAGCGGGTGCATGGCAGAGACATTTTTCACTAGTACGCCTTGGGCTTTCATAGCGGCGAATGCGGCCCCACTATCGGGCACGCGCAGCAAAATCATATTGGCCAAGCTGGGGAAGACGGTGACGCTGGGTAAAGCCGCGAGCGCAAGCAGCAGGCGTTCGCGTTCGGCACAAATCGCCTGCGCCTGACGCGCAAATTCCTCATGGTGCTCCAGCGCAAACAAAGCGCATTCAGCCGTGAGTAAATTCACATTGTAGGGAGGGCGCACTTTGTCGATTTCATGCACCAGCGCCGCCGCCCCCATCAAATAACCCAGGCGTATGCCTGCCAGCCCAAATTTACTCAGCGTGCGCATCACCAGCACATGCTGGTGCAGCTGCGGCGCTTGGCGCCATTCATCCCACCAACTGTGCGCGGCAAAGGGTTGATAGGCCTCGTCCACCACTACGATGGCTTGCACCTGCGCTGCCGCTGCAATGATGCGGGCAATGGCGCCCTTATCCCACGCATTGGCCGTGGGGTTATTGGGGTAGGCCAGCCAGACGATGGCGGGACGCTCCGCAGCAATGGCGGCCAGCATAGCCGCCTCATCCAGCGCAAAATCGGCCTGCAGCGGCACGCCAACAAAACGCAGGCCCGCCAACTGGGCGCTGAGGGCATACATAACAAATCCAGGTTGCGGTGCCAGCACCGCAGCCCCAGGCTGGGCACAGGCAATGTTCAGCAAGCTAATCAATTCATCCGAGCCATTACCCAAAATCAGGCCGCCATCATCGGGCACGGCGGCGAAGCGGCGCAGGGCTTGTTGTAAAACTAGTGGCTCGGTACCTGGGTAGCGATTCAGCGGCAAGGCTGCCAAGCGTTGCCCTAAAGCCTCCTGCAGCGCTGGCGGCAGGGTGTAGGGGTTTTCCATCGCGTCGAGCTTGATCAAGCCCTCAGCATCCTGCACCACATAAGCGTGCATGGCGCGCACATCAGCGCGGATACGGGTGGCAATCAATTGGGCAAGTTCAGGCGTGGTATTCATAGCCCGCCATTGTAGAACTGCAAATGTAGAAGCGGTTTTTACGCGCTAGGTAGGCGATAGAGGTAGAACGCGACGATAGTGCAGGCTAAAGCGGGAATAAAACCCAAAGGAAAAGGCAACACGAGGGCCGATACCGTGCATGAAATCGCCATGCCGCCCCAAGCCAATTGCTTAGCGCGCAAGGGGACAACGCGGCGTTCACGCCAGTTGCGAATCAACGGCCCCATACTAGGATGGCGCAACAGCCAAGCCTCAAACGGCGGATGGCTTTTGCTAAAGCACCAAGCAGCCAGCAAAACAAAAGGTGCCGTGGGCAGCAAAGGTAGAACGATGCCTAAGAGGCTAAGCAAAGTAGCCAGCAAACCTGACAAAAAATAGAAAAAACGCGACACAGTTACACCAGAATTGATATCAAAAAGTGAGCTGCTCAGGCAGATTTGACGGCCTAAAGACCTTAAAAGACCCTAAAAAACACTTGAAAATCAATCTCCCAACATGGCTTTGCGTTGGCGTTCCATAAACACCTGCATGGTATTGATGCCGCGCAGATGCAGCACGGTGCTGCGCACCGCGGCTTCCACCAATACCGCCATATTGCGCCCAGCCTCTACCTGAATGACAACTTTGTGGATGGCGATACCCAAGATCTCCTCCATCAAAGGCTCGTAAGGAATGCGCTCATATTCGCGCTCCATGGTTTCGCGCCGCACCAGATGCACTACCAATTTGATGGGCATTTTACGGCGCATGGCGGTTTCGCCAAAGATAGCGCGAATATCCAACAACCCTATACCGCGCAGCTCTAAAAAGCCTTCCGAAAGCGCTGGGCAACGGCCCTCAATGTTGACTTGACTGGTGCGCAGAATATCGACCGAATCGTCGGCGACAAAGCCGTGACCACGCGACACCAACTCCAGCGCCAGTTCAGACTTGCCCAAGCCAGATTCGCCCGTAATCAGCGTTCCCACGCCGAAAATATCGAGCAACACCCCGTGGCGGCTGATGCGATCGGCAAAATGCTTAGACAAATAGGTGCGCAGCACCTCAATCACAAAGGCCGCCGATTCTTGCGTAACGAATAAGGGAATATTGCCGCGCTCACACAGCGCCACCAATTCAGGCAAAACAGCGTAACCATCGGCCACTACCAATAAGGGCGGCTCCAGCTCCAAAATGCGATTGATACGGCGCACACTGTCTTCCTCGCCCCCCATATTCAAATACGCCAACTCCCGTTCGCCCAGCACCTGGGCGCGATACGGATGGATATAGTTCAAATAGCCCACTAAATCCGCGCTAGAACGGGCTTTATGCACCACCACATCACTAAACACGCGCTCGATAGCGGTCTTGCCTGCAACCCAATCCCACTTCAGGCGTGATTTTTGAGACTCAAACAATACCGCGGCATTGATAGCTGAAGGTTTCATAGCTGTAGCTAGCTCGCTTAAATTTTGTAGAGAAGAATGGCCGCCTGTGCCTCCATCGCCTGCCCTGCCCCCACGGGGCCAAGCTTTTCAGCGGTCTTGGCTTTGACATTGACCTGCATGACATCGACCCCAAGCGCCGCAGCAATGCGCGTGCGCATAGCGGCAATATGGGACGCGAGCTTGGGTGCTTGGGCGATGATGGTGCTATCGACATTACCCACAGCGTAACCATGCTGCGGCAATAACTGCGCCACGCGCTGCAATAACTGCCAAGAATCGGCGTTTTTAAAGTCGGCGCTGGTATCAGGAAAATGCCCACCGATATCGCCCAGCCCCAAAGCGCCTATCAGCGCATCGGTAATGGCATGCAGCAGCACATCGGCATCTGAATGCCCAAGCAAACCTTTATCGTGGGCGATTTCCACACCGCCGAGCATCAATTTGCGCCCTTCGACCAACTGGTGCACATCCCAGCCTTGGCCTATGCGAAATGGCAAAAATGGCAATACGGCAGCTTTTTTTTCCATACTTTCACTCATTTTTCAACTCGTTTGCATTTGGCGCAGGCGCAACACGGCCTCGGCCAAAGCAAAATCCTCGGGGTAAGTCACTTTGAAATTATGCGTATGCCCCGCAACCAGCAGCGGCGCGTAGCCAGCAGCTTCCATGGCGCTGGCCTCATCGCTCACGCCGCCACCCGCAGCGGCCAAAGCACTTTGCAACTGGCCTATACGAAACATCTGCGGCGTTTGCGCCAGCCATTTACCTGTGCGGTCTAGCGTTTGCGCCACGCGCTGCTGGCTATCGGCCACTTTCAAAGTGTCTGCCACGGGTAGGGCCAACAAAGCACCACTATCGGCGGCAAAACAGTTTCGCATCAAATTTTCAACCCAGCCAGGCTGCAATAAGCAACGCGCGGCATCGTGCACCAATACCCAGTCTTCAGCCTTGGCGCCACAGCTGGCACGCAAATAATGCAAGCCTTGTTCCACGCTTTGCGCCCGTGTATCACCGCCGCAATACGCCGCCTTGCTGCGCCCTGGCAATTGGCATAACTGGTCAAACAGCGCATCGTGCGGCGCCAATACCACCACAATTTGCGCCAACCCAGCCACCTGCGCCATGGCATCCAAGGTGTGCTGCACCACGGTTTTACCCAACAACATTTGGTATTGCTTGGGCAGAGCCTGGCCAATTGCATCTTGCGCACCCGCGCGTGCGCCTATGCCCGCGCAAGGCAACAGTGCAAAACAAGAGGCCAAAGGCGATAAAGAAAAAGGCGAGGCAGACTGCATGGCACCGATTCTCGCTGATTCGCCAGCCCACCCTAGCGCACAGCTTTTTCTGCATAAAAACACACTCAGGCAGGCGTGGGTTGAAAAAGCTGTGTTATAGTAGCGGGCTTAACGGCTCGGTAGCTCAGTTGGTAGAGCAGCGGATTGAAAATCCGCGTGTCGGCAGTTCGATTCTGCCCCAAGCCACCATATACACAAGGAAAGCCTGCTATTTTAACGATAGCGGGCTTTTTTATTTTGTGCAAATGTAGGCAGGATGTAGGCGATTTTTCCAAATGTAGGCGGCATCGTTCGCCATGAATCCAAGTCTTAATTTATGACGCGCCCACAAAAAAGCCCCATTGCTGGGGCGGGGTGTGTCCAAGTTTGGACAGGCTCTCAAGCAAAGCCTGCTGAATCTAAAACGCTCTGCCATGTCTCCATCAATTCGGCGTAGTAATCGGCATCTATGTCGCTGGGGCGGTCGTTTATCGGCATGTGCGCTATGTGGTTCAGCGCCTGCCTATCCCAGCCCATGCGCCCGCATAAATCAAACCATGCGGCCTTGATGCTGCCTAGCTCTAGCTCCCCTTGCTCTAAGCGCTTCACCGTATCAGGCGGCGCTTCGTAGTCGCTGCCATTTGCGGCTAAAAGCAAACCATGCAAAGCGCTGGTTCTAGCCAGTGTCCGCCAATAGCAAATGCTGCATATATGGGCAAGGTTCGTCATAACTTCCACCATACGAAAGTAATCACGGCTTGGCGCTCGGTATCTATGCACGGGCAGCGCCTCAATGATGCGGGCAATTTCCGCGCTATTGCCTTGGGCTAAATGACTCAGGGCGATAGCCGCTAACTGCTGGCTGTTTAGGTGCGCGTAGAGCTTGGCGCTACGGTTCGTGGTGCTGCTCATTGCTTGGCCTCCTTGGGCGGGGTAATGGTTCGTTCTATGGCTTCTAAGCGCTGCTGTAGCTCGGTGACTTCCACCACACGGGCAAGGCCAGCAATGGCGGCCACCATGTCAGCGGCTGCGCTGGGCGATACCGTCCCCGCCCCTGCTGCATCTATGGCGGCTTGGGCTTTGCCTGCCATCGTGTCCGCTGCCACCAGCTCGGGCAGGTCTATCGTTTGGCTCTCAGGTTTCAGGGCGGGCAATACGCGGTCTAGCAAGGCTTTAGCGGCCTGCATATCGCCAGCCTTGGCCTGCTCAATCATGGCTTTAATGATGCTGGGCGCGTCCTGCTCGATGGCGGCGCGTAGCTGGGCACTTAGCCCGCTACCTTTGGGGCGGCCTTGCGGGTTGCCGCTTTGCCCTTTGATAAATTGATTGTTCGCTTTCATGGTCGTTTGTCCTGTTTATGGCCTGATAAATCAGGTGAGTGCAGATATGCCCGCCAAAGCATTGCACCGACTGGGCAGCGCTCTAGTGCGGGGTTTAGCCCTGCGGCAATGCAATGGCGGCATGGGGTGAAATGATGGGCGTAGTAGGCACGCGATAGCGTCCGCCAGTCTTGGCCTTGCTCTTGCCCTGCGCCCGTGGTTTTTGCCACTTCGTTTGCGTTTGCTGTTTTTCCTGCGGGGACAGCGGGGACACTGGGGACAGCCGCATAAACACTGGTTTTTTTTGTCCCCGAATCGTTTTTTGCAAGCGGGGACAGCGGGGACAAATTCGCCAGCTTCCCCGCTCCTAAATTTTCAGGAACGCCAAAAATAGGTAACGCCGCCCCCGTATTTCCTGCGGGTTTGCCCTTGTTTTCTGCGCTTTGTCCCCGCTTGTCCCCGTTTTGGTTTTGGCTTGCGGGGACACGGAAACCCGCGCCAGCATTGGTTGTCCCCGCTGTACCCGTTGTCCCCGCTGTTTTTTTGTCATTTTGATTTGCACGGGCTTTTAGGCTTG
>CAZSPW010000086.1:0-7429 GCA_964608575.1 uncultured Burkholderiaceae bacterium
TCCACATGGGCGCTCATGCCTTGCAACACTTCCCATTCCCAGCAAAAGTTTTCCATAAACTGGCTGGGCAGCTCCACCGCGTCCCATTCCACACCGCTGATGCCTGCCACATCATGCTCATTTACCTGGGTGAGTAAATGGTGCAGGCCGTGGCCAAATTCGTGAAACAGGGTGGTGATGTCGTCATGGCTCAAGAGGGCGGGCTTGCCGCCCACGCCTGCGGGAAAGTTGCACACCAGTTGCGCCACTGGGGTTTGCAGCGCGCCCGTGTCGGGGCGCAGCCAGCGGCTGCGTACATCGTCCATCCACGCGCCACCGCGTTTGCCTGTGCGGGCGGGTTGGTCTAAATAAAACTGGCCGACGAGTGTTTTGCCCTGCGGCCCATTTTTGCTGATGCGGAAAAATTCCACAGCTTCATGCCATACGGGGGCGGTATCGGCTTCTATTTGCACGCCAAAGAGTTGTTGCACGATGGCGAATAGCCCTGCTATGACTTTGGGCGCGGGGAAGTATTGCCGCACTTCTTGTTCGCTAAAGGCGTAGCGCGCTTCTTTGAGTTTTTCGCTGATGTATGGCCAATCCCAAGCCTGCGGCTCGCTTATGCCTAATTCACTTGCTGCAAATTCGCGTAAATCAGCCACATCTTTTTCGGCGTAGGGGCGGGCACGCGCTGCCAAATCGCGCAGAAAGACGATGACTTGAGCAGGGGTGTCGGCCATTTTGGGCACGAGGGAGAGTTCGGCAAAGTTGGTATAGCCCAAGAGCTGGGCCTCTTCGGCGCGCAGTGCCAGAATTTCATCCATCACCGTGCTGTTGTCCCATTCGGGCTTTTGTCCCAATTCAGATGCGCGGCTGACATAGGCGCGATAGAGTTGTTCACGCAGAGCTGAGCTTTGCGCGAATTGCATCACAGGCAGATAGCAGGGCATTTTTAGGGTGAGTTTGATGCTGTCTGCATGGATGGCTACGCCATCTTTGTCTGCGTCTGCTTGTGCCAGTTCTGCTGCGGCTTGCAGGACATCGTCGGGCAGGCCAATAGCTTGCGCGCGCGTGGTGTACAAAAACCAAGCATCGGTGGCATCGAGCACATGCTCGCTAAAGGTTTGCGCCAATTCTGCTTGGCGCTCTTGTATGGCGGCAAAGCGGGTTTTGGCCTCGCCCTGCAGCTCTGCTCCACCCAGTACAAAGCCGCGCAGGGTGTTTGCCAGGGCTTTGGCTTGTTCGGGGTTTAGGCTGGCGGGGTCTATGGCTTTGTATTTGGCGTATAGGCGTTCATCCGCCCCCATGCGGGTGAAAAATTCGGTGACGATGGGCAGTTGTGCGGTGTAAGCCGCACGCAATTCGGGCGTATCAGCCACCGCATTTAAATGCCCAATCGCACCCCAAGCGATGCCGAGCTTTTCCACCGCCACATCCAAAGTTTTAGATAGCTGCAACCAGTCTGCAGGAAAGTCGGGGCGCACCACGGTTTCTAGTGCGGCTTCGCAGTCTTTTAAAAGGGATTCGATAGCTGGCGCAATATCGGCAGGGGTGATGCGGTCAAAGGCGGGCAGGGCAGAAAAATCGAGTAAAGGATTCATAGAATGCATATTAAAAAGAGGAGCTGCTCAGGCAGTATTTACGGCCTAAAACGCTTAAAACAAGGGTAAATATTAGCCTAGGGGCAAGCTCCATTGCATGGGATAGACCATTTTGAGCACTAAAAAACTGACGCCCAGAATAAAAAACCAGCGGACAAAACCTGCGCCGTGGCGCAGTGCTAAATGGGTGCCCAGCCAACCACCCGCCATATTGGCAAGGGCTAGTGGCAGAGCCAGCGGCCAGTAGATGTGGCCTTGCCAAGCAAAGTAGGCCAAGGCGGACAGGCCTGAGCCGATACAAAGAATACGCGCGGCAGCACTGGCGTGTAAAAAATCGTAGCCTAGCCAGCGCACGATGGCAAAAATAAACAAACTGCCTGTGCCCGGACCAAAAAAACCATCATAAAAGCCTATGCTCAAGCCAAGCATGGCGAATATCAAGGCCGAGAAAAGCGTATTTTTAGCAATATGGGCGGCAGGTGCTTTGCCCAAATCTTTCTTAAAAAATACATAAATGGGCAACGCCAAAAGGACGACAGGTAAAAAGCTGCGCAATTGCGCGGTTTCGTGGTGGCTTAAATGGCTCACCGCCATGGCACCGATAAAGGCGCTGACCATAGCGCACAGGCTTGCCAGCAGTAAGCCGCGAGGCAGCAGCCCTGCGTGCAAGGCTGTGCGCCGCGTGTGATAGGTGTAGCGCCAAGCAGCCAGCGCCGTGCCTGCCAGCAAAGCGACCTTGTTCAAGGCCAGCACATCGGCCAAGGGGGCTGCGGGCAAGCTGTCTAATAAAGCAGGCAGCAAAATCAAGCCGCCACCGCCAATGATGGCATCCATTACCCCAGCGGCCAGCGCCGCTAGACTCATGAGCACAAGGTCTAACATGGGCTGGGATGATAGTGCAGCGCCTGTGCCATGCGGCAGGCAGCCCACTCTGCCCAAGTGCGATAAGCATCTGCGCCGGGGTGAAAGCCGTCAGCGGCGGTGCTGCACTGCGCTAAGGCTGCAGGTGCGCCTAGGTATTGGGTTTGGGCTTGGGTTTGGGGGTTTTTTGCTTTCTCGCGGCAAAGCTGCTGCAGCGCAAGATCTAAAGTGCGGGCATATAAACCCAAATAGGGGCGCAGCGGCCAAGGTAGTGCCTGCATCTTTTGCATGGGAGGCAGGGCGTTGGCCAGTAAGCATTTTGCGCCTGTGGCTTGCGCTAGGGTTTGCAAAAGCGCCGCGTAATGCTGGCTAAAGACCGTGGGTCTGCGCTGCGCGCTGACATCGTTGACGCCCAGCACGACCAACACCACATCGGCGGCTTGGATTTGTGCCTGCCATTCGTTTTGTAATTTATCCAAGGCGCTGACGCTATCTAAGCCGCTTTGTGCCCATAGCTGCCAATGGATGTTGCGGCCAGTAAGCCTAGCCAAATGGCATGCAATCGGTTGGGCGAGAGCCTGTTTTTGCTGATCGACGCCAACGCCAGCGGCGGAAGAATCACCCAATACCAATAAGCGCAGAGGCGGGTGTTGGCTGCAGCTTGGCACGGTTTCTAACCCCATCCGCACGCCTTTAGCTTCGGGCAAGCGCAAGGTGCGCTGACGGACTTTACGCCCTTGCATGAGCAAAATGGGGGCACAGACGAGGCGTATAAAGCAAGTCAAGACCCACAGGAAATTCGCGGCACTGCCAAGGCTGAACATAAAAAGGATATGGATACTGATTTTGGGATAATTAAACCGAAAAAAGCCATTTCGTTTGATTTTGTTCCATGGGCGGGACAATCTGGGCTAATGAGCCGCCATAAAGCTGATTTTCATAGTGTTTTGGCCATTTTACCGCACAAAATTTGCCTGAGCAGCTATTAAAAAAATAGCAAATGCTGACCATGGACGGTATTGCCACGCTAAGATGCGGCACTATGAATGACAGCCATTTGTATGAAACCTTGCTGAGCAGTGCTACTTTGCACCGCGGAAATTTTTTGACGCTCAAATGCGATACCGTGCGTTTGCCCAATGGACAAAGCGCCAGTCGTGAATATGTGCAACACCCAGGCGCAGTGGTGGTGCTGGCATTAACCGAGGACGGACAAATCGTATTGGAAAAACAGTTTCGCCACCCCGTCGGGCGCTGCATGGTGGAGTTGCCTGCAGGCAAGTTAGATGCGGGTGAGTCACCCTTGTGCTGCGCGCAGCGTGAATTGCGCGAAGAAACGGGCTATAGCGCCGTGCAGTGGGCGTATGCGGGCTTGATCCATCTGGCGATAGCTTATTCGACTGAAGTGCTGCACATCTACTTCGCCAGGGGTTTGCGGCGGCAGGCCAGGCAGCTAGATGAAGGCGAGTTTTTGGATGTTTACACCCAGCCTATTAGCGATTTTTTACAAGACTGCGATGCGCAGCGCGTCACGGATGCGAAAACGCTTAGCTGCGCCTACTATTTGCTGCGTTATCGCGCAGGTTTGTTGTCTTTGAATTGGCAAACGGCATGAAGACTTCGCACATCATGGGCGCTGAGCAATCTGCTGAGCCTGAGCGTATCCATATTACCGATATTGAAAGCGCCCTGAACTGGTTGCGTCTGCAGTACCCATCGGCCGATGGCATCAGTTTGGCCAGACCATTACACCAATTGGCTGAGGTTTATGCGCTGATGGTTTATTACCAACAAGAGTGGGTAGCGGCGCATGGCTTTCCAACTGAGGCGATGCACTTTTGGTTGGATTGGTACGCCACTACGCCCGATACCCCCTGTATCGCTATCTGCTCAACCGCCCAAGGTGATGCGGTGTGCAAGGGTTGTGGCCGTACCGAATTCGAAGTGCAAGATTGGCAAGCACTCAATCCTGTGGCCAAACGCATGATTTGGCGGCGCATCAGCCAAGAGGGGACAGCGTGGCGCTTCAATAAATACGCGGAGCGCGCGGTAGAGCGTCAGCGGCACGGACAAGCGCAGGACTGAGCAGAGGCACACACGGCTTAGTGGCTACAATGGCGCCTTTGCCTAGCGCCACTGTTCGTTATGCATAGTGTTGTATCGCCGTAGTTCAATGGATAGAACGAGTGCCTCCTAAGCGCTAAATACAGGTTCGATTCCTGTCGGCGGTGCCAATCCTGCCTAGGCAGATCTGCTATAGCTGCTTTTTTTAGCCTTTTTGCTATAGCACTTTATAGCGCTTGGGCTGAGGCTAGGCGCGTGAGCACTTGCTCGCGTCCAATCAAGTGCAAGAGCGCATCTACCGATGGTGTTTGCGCTCTGCCCACAGTCAATACACGCACAGGCATAGCCAGTTGCGGCATTTTCAAACCGGTTTCTTGCAAACTTGCTTTAAAAGCAGCGTTGATAGTGGGCGCATCCCATTCGCAGTTTTGTAATTTATTCGCTAGGTTAGCGATTGCAGGCTTGATTGCGGTTAATTTATCTGCTGCTAAATGCTGCTGCCAATCGGCTGTGCTTTGTAGGCTTGCCAAGTCAGGTGTTTGTAGCGCAGCGCAGACCCAATCGGCCAGTGCCACTAAAGTTTCGCAGCGGTCTTTGAATAAACCGCAAGCAGCTTGCAATTGTGCTGCGGGCACGGCGCTCAAGCCACGCTCGGTCAAAAACGGGGTGAGAGCGGTAGATAAGGCGGCGTCATCCATGGCCTTGAGATGCTGGGCATTGACCCAGCGCAGTTTGGCCTCATCGAATTGGGCTGCGCTTTTACCGAGGTGATCTAGGTCGAACCATTGCACAAATTGGGCGCGGCTGAAAATTTCATCATCACCGTGGCTCCAGCCTAAACGCGCCAAATAATTCACCATGGCTTCGGGCAAAAAGCCTTCAGCAGCGTATTGCATGACGGATTTGGTTTTTGGGTCGCGCTTGCTCATTTTTTCACCCTCGGCGTTGAGCACTGTGGGCAAATGAGCATAAGTAGGGATGGGATAGCCTAGCGCGTTGAAGATATGGATTTGGCGTGGGGTATTGTTGATATGGTCGTCGCCGCGGATGACATGGGTGATGCGCATATCCATGTCATCTACTACTACGCAAAAATTGTAGGTAGGTGTGCCATCGGGGCGGGCAATGACTAGATCATCCAGCTCACTATTGCTGATTTCAATTTGTCCTTTGACTTTATCTTCCCAGCTGACACTACCCGTTTGCGGTGTTTTAAAGCGTAGCACAGGCTGCACCCCAGTAGGAACGGGCGGCAGAGTTTTGCCCGCTTCAGGCCGCCAAGTGCCGTCATACCGAGGTTTGATTTTTTGCGCCTCTTGGCTAGCACGCAGCGCATCGAGCTCTTCGCGGCTCATGTAACAGGGGTAAGCGTGCCCAGCCGCTTGTAGTTGCGCCAGCACTTCTTTATAGCGCGCCATGCGTTGCATTTGGTAGAAAGGGCCTTCATCTGGGTTTAAGCCTAGCCACTGCATGGCTTGCAAGATAACATCGACGGATGCTTGATTTGAGCGCTCTAAATCCGTGTCTTCAATGCGCAAAATAAAATCACCCTGCTGTGCTCGAGCGAAAGCCCAAGGGTAGAGTGCCGAACGGATGTTGCCTAAATGGATAAAACCAGTAGGTGAGGGGGCAAAACGGGTGCGTACGCGTGTGCTTGTCATGATGCAAAACCCAGCCCGATGCAGGCACGGCAGAGCATCGAGCTTAGAGAAAATAAAGAAGTAATTTTACGCGCCAGTATTGAAGGGGCTGTGATCAGAGTAAACGCGAGAGCGCAGCGCTAGCAATATCGGCGATGCGTTGTAAAAAGTCGGTTCCCATGTCTGCTGCAAAGCGCTGCGGGTCAGGCGATGCTAGCACTAAGAGCCCGAATGCATCTGCTTGCCCAGTTTGTCGCAGGGGCAAAAGTGCCATAGATAAAGCTTGTTCAGGATGGGGTAACCATTGAGCCGCTTCAAAATCGGGATTGGCACCACAATAGCATCCAGATAATGAACTGGCGAATACTTTACTGTCATCGCTTACCCCTTGGGTATAGCTATCTTGTGCAAATAAACTGCTCATGCGCCAAATACGAATGGCTGTTTGCGGCACGGCGAAATGCAACTCTAATTCGCTCACGATCCGCTGTGGAATGTCGCTCGCGTGGCTAGTGCTGAGCATGGCTAGCGTCCAGCGTTGCAGCTTTTCTGCCGTCAGGGCATTTTCATTGCCATGGCGAATCATTTCCATCAAGCGCAATTCCAACATTTTTATTTTGTCACGGAGCATCTCTGCTTGCCTCTCCTGCAAGCTGACCGCGCGCCCGCCATAGGGGCTGCGCAAGCGCAGCTCAGCCAAACTGCCAGCATGGCGTTCAAAAAAATCAGGGTGGGCCTGTAAATAATGCAGGATCTCTATTTCGTTCGGGGGCATAGCGTAATCTAAAGCGTGCTGTTGTTGTTTAGGGGCGTAATTGTGGCAGAAGTAGCCTCAAAACTCGGCCCATGAAAAAAGCCTGCGCTTAGGGCGCAGGCTTAGGCTGGAGTTGCGCTAATTAGCGTGAGCCCAGAGCGCGCTCGGATACGATTTTCGGGCTGATAAATACGAGCAGTTCTTTTTTCTCTGTTTGCTTTGTGCGGTTTTTGAAGAGATTACCTACCCCAGGTAAATCGCCTAAGAGGGGAACTTTGTTGGTTGTATTGGTTTCTTCCATAGTGAAAATACCACCAATAACCACGGTGCCGCCATTTTCAATCAAGGCTTGTGTTTGGATATGTTTGGTATCGATGGCAGGGCCGCTCAGGGTTTCCGCGCCACGAGAATCTTTGCTGACATCCAAATCCAAAATGATGCTGCCTTCAGGGGGGATTTGTGGGGTAACTTCCAGTTTCAAGACTGCCTTTTTGAACGACACCGAAGTGGCACCGCTAGAGCTTGCTTCT
>CAZSPW010000087.1:0-7375 GCA_964608575.1 uncultured Burkholderiaceae bacterium
GTGGCGCAATACTATTGGGTACACAAACGCTTTAAAACCCGCCCTGCGGGGCAGCCTGCTTTTTATGACTAAGCTTTCTTCTTCCGACACCTGGCAAATCGCTGGCACCACTTTAAGCAGCCGTTTTTTATTGGGCACGGCGGGCTACCCCTCGCCCCAAGTACTCGAGCGCAGCATGGTCGCCAGCGGCGCACAAATCGTCACCGTCGGTTTAAAGCGCCAATTGGCCGCTGCGGGCGATAACGGCTTTGTCGCCAGCATCCGCAACCATTTGGCACAGCACGGCGGGCATTTGCTGCCCAACACGGCAGGCTGCACCAGCGCGCGCGAGGCCGTGCAATTGGCGCATATGGCACGCGAGTTGTACGACACCAATTGGGTCAAATTAGAAGTGGTGGGCGATGACTACACCCTGCAGCCCGACCCGATTGAACTGATCGCCGCTGCGCGCGAATTGGTAGGCGCGGGCTTTGTCGTCTTCCCCTATTGCACCGATGATTTGGTCACCTGTAAACGCCTCTTAGATGTGGGCTGCCCGCTGCTCATGCCCTGGGGCGCGCCTATAGGCTCAGGCCAAGGCCTCATCAACCCCTTTGCCCTGCGCACCCTGCGCGAACGCCTACCCGATACCACCCTCATCATCGACGCGGGCATAGGCAGCCCCAGCCACGCGGCGCAGGCCATGGAAATGGGTTTTGATGCCGTATTGCTCAATTCTGCCGTCAGTCAGGCGGCCGACCCTGTGGGCATGGCGCGGGCTTTTAAACTGAGCGTAGAAGCCGGGCGCCTGGCGCGGCAATCAGGCGTGATGAGCCGCCAGGACTTTGCCGTGGCCACCACCCCTGTGACGGGCAACCCCTTTCTTCTGGATTGATTTTCATATCAGTTTTGACGATTTAAGCCGCCAAATCTGCCTGAGCAGCTAGCAAAAAGAGAGTGTAATATGAGCCAAGCAAAACCCATCATCTGGAGCATTGCCGGCACCGACAGCGGCGGCGGCGCAGGTTTAAGCGCCGACAGCCGCGCTGCCGAAGCGTTTGGCGTACACCTTTGCCCCGTGGTCGCCGCCATCACCGCGCAAAATTCGCAAGGCGTGCAATTGCTGCAACCCACCGCGCCCGAAGTATTGGAAGCGCAGCTGGCCGCCCTAGCCGAAGACTTGCCGCCCGCTGCCATCAAAACCGGGCTGCTAGGCAGCGCCGAAAATGTGGAAATCGTAGCGGGCTGGGTGCAAGGCCTGCGCCAAGTCAATCCCAACTTGGCCTTGGTGGTCGATCCCGTGCTGCGCGCCAGCAGTGGCACCGATTTAGCTGATGAAGCACTGCTGGCCGCCTACCGCGAACTGCTGCTGCCTTTGGCCACGCTGATAACGCCCAATCAAAGCGAGGCCCAGCGCCTAGGTCTGCAAGTGGCACAAACGCATGAGGCTGGCCAAGCCAGTTTATGCGTCACAGGTGGGGACGCGCCCGACCAGCCCGACTGGTCTATGGATTGGTTGCAAACCCCGCAGGCCACAGGCTGGCTGGCGCTGCCGCGCATCGCCACGCCCCACAACCACGGCACGGGCTGCACTTTTGCCACCAGTTGCGCCGCTGCGCTGGCCCTGGGTTTTGTTCCGGCTGACGCAGTGGTTTTGGCCAAAATGGCCACCACCTCTGCCCTGCAAAACGCTTACGCCGCGGGCGCGGGCGCAGGCCCCGTACACGCCCAGCCTGGCTTTGCCCTGCGGCCTGAACTGATGCCCTATATGGGCTGGGGCGATGCCCTGCCCGCCGTATGCGAAATGCCGCTGGCAAATAAACCAGCGGCAGCGGCAAGGCCACTGGCAGCTGGCATCTATGCCATAGCCGATAGCGTTGATCGTTTAGAAACCGTATTAGACGCAGGCGCCAAACTGGTGCAATTGCGCATCAAGCGCCCAGAAAACGCCGATAACGACTGGCTGGCGCAACTGCAAACCGATATTCAGGCTGCTGTCGCTTTGGCAGCGCATTACGAGGCGCAACTCTTTATCAACGACCATGTGGGCGCGGCCATGCAAGTCAAAGCCGGCGGCCTGCATTTGGGGCAAGAAGACTGGGGTGACCTGAGCCACACTGTGCGCAAAGTGCTGCTGAAAAACCTGCATGCTGGGCGCATCAACATAGGCATCAGCAGCCACAGCCTGTGGGAATTGGCGCGCGCGCGCAGCATAGCGCCCACTTATATCGCCTGCGGCCCCATTTGGCCCACCACCACCAAAGATATGCCTTGGCTGCCGCAAGGCTTGGGCAATTTAAGCTGGTGGGCGCATATGGCGGGCTGCCCCGTGGTGGGCATAGGCGGCGTGCTAGAGCAGGAACAAGCCACGCAAATCGCCCGCACGGGCGCGGCGGCGGCGGCCATCGTGCGCGGCTTGGGCGAGCGCCCCGCGCAAACCCTGCCCGCTTGGGCCGCGGCTTTTGCCGCAGGTCAGGCTGAAGATGCCCTGCCCACCCCCACTTTGCCGCACAGCAGTTTGGGCAATTTCAGCCGTGTGGAGGCTGCGCCATGAGCGCCCCAGCCAAATTGATGAAGCAGGGTGACATCGTGCAGTTCTTCAGCATCCTGCAGGCGGCCAACCCCGAGCCGCAAACCGAGCTGGAATACACCAGTCCGTTTGAATTGTTGGCCGCTGTGCTGCTATCGGCGCAGGCCACCGACATCAGCGTGAACAAAGCTACCCGCCCCCTGTTTGCCCGCGCCAACACGCCGCAGGCTATTCTAGATTTAGGCCTGGAACAACTCGAAGACGCGCTCAAAACCATAGGCCTGTACCGCAGCAAAGCCAAAAACATGCTGGCCACCTGCCATATTCTGGTGAATGAACACGGGGGTGAAGTGCCCGCCAGCCGCGCGGCGCTGGAAGCCCTGCCCGGCGTGGGGCGCAAAACCGCCAATGTGGTGCTGAATGTGGCCTTCGGCCAGCCCACGCTGGCAGTGGATACGCATATTTTCCGCCTCGGCAATCGCTGCGGTTTGGGGCCAGGCAAAACCCCATTGGAGGTGGAGCAAAAGCTACTCAAACGCATCCCGCCTGAATTTATGCAACACGCGCACCATTGGCTGATTTTGCACGGGCGCTATATCTGCCAAGCCCGCAAACCCAAATGCGGCGAATGCGCGGTGTATGCGCCCTGCGGCTTCAAAGCCAAGGGCGAATTTGCCCAAGGCGCGGCTGGCTAGGCAGCTCATTCATGCCGCTATGCTTTTGCGCATGATTTTTACAAGCCATTTCCTATAAATCGGCCGAAAAAACTGCCTGGGCAGCTCACTTTTTTAGTGTGAAAAATACTGGTTTTTGGGGCGCATCAAACCCGCCGCAGCCAATTGCTCGCCAAGCCGTTCATGATGGCCAGCCCCGCCACGGCTATACCCCCGCCCACCAGCAAGCTCAGATCCATCTGCTCGCCTAGCAATAGCCAAGAAAACAGTACGCCAAAAATCGGCACCAAGGTGTTATAGGCCGAGGCCTTGGTCGCGCCCAACGCCTCCACGCCTGTAAAAAACCAGTTATACGCCGCCACCGTGGCGCCAAAAGACAAAAACACCAGCGCAGCCCAGGCCGTCCACGGCACGGCGGCCCAAGCCACCGCCGTGCTTTTGCCCACCAAATGGGTATCCAGCGCAGGGCCTGCAGCCAGCAAAATCGCCGTACCTAGCACGATGGGGTAGGTCGTCGCCGTCAAGCTATCGGTAAATTGCATAGAGCGTTTGCTCATCAGGCTATAAGCGCCCCAGGTGAAAGAGCAGCCCAGCAAAATCAGCTCGCCCTTGCCCACGCCGCCGGCCCACAGGCGCGAGAACTCGCCGTGGGTAATCACGATCAAAGCCCCCAGCGTAGCCACCGCCATGCCCAGCAACATCCGTGGGCTGATGGCCTCACGCAGAAAAATCGCCGCGCCTATGGCCGTGATCACGGGGTTAAAGGTAATCACCAGCGAACCGCGCCCTGCAGGCACCAGCGACAAGCCCCACATAAAACACAACATATAGCCCACCACGCCTATCACGCCGCTGAGCGCCAGCCAGCGGTATTGGCGCCAACGCAATTTGGGCCAACCCTGATTTTTGACATAGACCATCGCCAGCATAGGGATGCAGGCCAAGGTAAAACGCCAACTGGCACTGCTGATAGGCGGCAGATACAGCGCCATGGTGCGCGCCGCAGGCCAAGTGATGCCCCAGAGCAGCGCACTTAAAAACAGCAAAAAATGGGGGTTGCGCCAGCCTGCACCTGCGGTACTGGAGGCTGCGGTAAGAGATGCAGGCATGATGAGGTGCGGCGCGGCAGCCGCACAGTTTCGGGGAAAACCCCAATTATCCGCCTATGCCCACTGCTACACTGCCCGCTTTGCACAAAAACACAGGAAAACAGCAATGGCAGCGGTAATTTGCGGCTCTTTGGCCTTTGACAGCATCATGAATTTTGGCGGCAAATTTGCCGACCAAATCTTGCCCGATCAGATCCATAAATTGAATGTCTCTTTCTTTGTGCCGCAGCTGCGGCGCGAATTTGGCGGCTGCGCCGGCAATATCGCCTATGCCCTGCATTTGCTGGGCGGGCAGGCGCATATTGTTGCGGCGCTGGGCAATGATGGCGCGGACTACGCCAAGTATTTAGCAAGCAAAGGCATCAGCACGGCGCACATCATGCAGCGCGGCGATATTTACACCGCGCAGGCCATGATCATGACCGACAGCGCGAATAACCAAATCACCGCTTTTCACCCCGGCGCCATGCAAATGGCGCATGAGTGCGCGATTCCCGCCCAAGCAGGTGCGGCCGATATCGGCATCATTGCCCCCGATGGGCGCGAGGCCATGCTGCTGCACGCGGCGCAGTTTGCGCGCCAAGGCGTGCCTTTTGTGTTCGACCCCGGCCAAGGCCTGCCTATGTTCAATGGGAGCGAGCTGCTGAGCTTTATCGACCAAGCCACTTGGGTAGCAGTCAACGATTACGAGGCCGAAATGCTGCGCGAGCGCACCGGGCTGGCGCTGGCCGATATTGCCGCCAAGGTGCGCGGCCTGGTCGTCACCTTGGGCGAAGCAGGCTGCGATGTGTACGAGGGCGGGCAATGCACGCGTGTTGCGCCTGTGCGCGCCGCTGCCGCACTAGACCCCACGGGCTGCGGCGACGCCTTCCGTGGCGGTTTGCTGTATGGCCTGGAGCGTGGCTGGAGCTTGGCGCGTAGCGCGGCGCTAGGCAACCATATGGGCGCGACCAAAATCGCGCACTTGGGGCCGCAGAATTACACCATCGACGCAGCCGCACTTTTAGCCAGCGTCTAAATTGGCTCTGACCCAATCGGCATAATCGCTGTTGGCATAACTGATGGGCAGAGCCACGATCTGCGGCACTTGATAGCTGTGCGCAGCGCGAATCGCCGCTTCCACCCGCAGCCTATGGCTGGCGCAGGTTTTGATAGCCAAGCGCACCTCGGCGCAGCTTTGCACCTGCCCCTGCCAGCGATAAATGCTGCGGATGGGTGCTAACTGCACGCAGGCGGCCAAATTTTGCGTCACCAATAAGCGGGCAATTTTTTCGGCCTCGGCATCGTCTGCGCAAGTGCAAAGCAGCAGCAATAAATCATCAGCTTCTGGCATCATGGCGGCTTTCCTCAGTTGGGTTTGATGCATGTTTTAGCGATTCTAGAGCGTCAAACCTGCCTGAGCAGCTATTAAATCCATAGAGGCTACGCATGACAACTCAGCAACAAACGGTTTTGATCGCAGGCGCCAGCGGCGTAGTGGGCAGCGCCCTGCTGACGCAATTGCTACAAGACGACAGCGTGGGGCGGGCGATTGCACTGGTGCGCCGCCCTTTGCAGGTGGCAGCGCACCCCAAATTAGAGCAGCGCGTTTGCCCCGATTTGGCCAGCATCCCTGCGGGGTTGGTGGTCGATAGCCAGATAGATGCCTGCTATATCGCACTGGGCAGCACCATCAAAGCCGCAGGCAGCCGCGCGGCTTTTCGCCGTGTGGATGTGGATGCGGTCTTGGCCGTGGCGCGCGCGGCGCAAACCGCGGGCTGCCAACGATTAGCCGTGGTCAGCGCCTTGGAGGCGAATGCCCAATCCCCCGTGTTTTACAGCCGCGTGAAGGGCGAGATGGAGCAGGGCTTAATCGCTATGGGTTTCAAGCGCTTGGTTCTGGCGCGCCCCTCCATCATCGACGGCGACCGCGCCGCACTGGGGCAAAACCACCGCCGTGGCGAAGATATGGCGCTGCGTGTGATGAAGGCGCTAGGCTGGCTAATACCCCAGGCTTTTGCGCCCATTACGGGGGGCACTATCGCCCACGCTATGCGCCTGCGTTTGGCGGCTGATGGCGATGCTGTAGAAATTTTGCGTTCAGGGCAGATGCAAAAATTGGCAGCAAAACCGTTAGGTTGAAATAAGCTAATCCAAATGAGGTAGAAAATCGGTTTATCATT
Source organism: uncultured Burkholderiaceae bacterium (assembly GCA_964608575.1). Taxonomy (GTDB): domain Bacteria; phylum Pseudomonadota; class Gammaproteobacteria; order Burkholderiales; family Burkholderiaceae_C; genus JAMIFN01. The sequence continues at coordinate 6,455 of CAZSPW010000087.1, forward strand.
GCCCCCGCATGATGTCTACCGAACTGAACTTTCCCCCTCACACCGACGCCGCAGCGCCCGCCATCGCCCACACCCAGCATTGGGTGGCGGATATGGTGGTGGGCTTGAATCTCTGCCCCTTTGCCCGCGCCGAAATGGTGAAAAACCGCATTCGTTACGCCCTATGCCCAGCGCAAGATGACGAAGGTATTTTGCAGACATTGGCCGCGGAACTGCAGTTTTTGTACGCCGCCGAGCGCCAGCACACCGAAACCACCCTCATCGTCTGCCCGCAGGCTTGGGGCGATTTTCTGGATATGCAATTGTTTTTGCCGCACGCTGATGCGATGCTCAAACGCCTGGGGCTGCGTGGCGAAATTCAAATCGCCCACTTTCACCCGCAATTTGTTTTTGCCAGCAGCGATGCGGGCGATGTCGCCAATTACAGCAATCGCAGCCCCTACCCCACCTTGCATCTGATTCGTGAAGACGCCGTTGCCCGCGCTAGCGCCAGCATGGATGAGCCAGACAGCATTTACGCCGCCAATATCGCCCTGCTGCAAAACATGGGCAAAGCCGCCATAGCGCAGCGTTTAGCCACAGCGCGGGGCAGCCCTTAGACACTAAATTTACAAGCCTTTTAGGGGTTTTAGGCCGTAAAACCTGCCTGAGCAGCTATAAAAAATATAGGATTCAAAATGAGCTTACCCAGCCAATTGCAAAGCTTGAGCCAAGAAAAACGGCTCTATACCCCCAAGCACCCCGCCAATGCTCACGCTGCCATAGCCAGCCCTGCTCAATACCAAGCCCTGTGCCAACGCGCGCACACAGATGCAGCAGGTTTCTGGGAAGAGCGTGCTATCAATTTGCTCAGCTGGAAAAAGCCATTCACGCAAGTGCTGGATGAAAGCGACGCACCGCATTACCGCTGGTTTGCCGATG
>CAZSPW010000088.1:0-7109 GCA_964608575.1 uncultured Burkholderiaceae bacterium
TTCGCGGAGTGACTGGAGTTCAGACGTGTGCTCTTCCGATCTGGGCGGCTATCGACTTTAGGGTAAATCACATGGGCGGGCATGACGGAATCGAGCGAGTTGCTGAGCCAGCCATAGGGCGCAGCGTCGTCCAGTTCTATGGCTTTGCGGCTGCGTTTATCTACCGGGATTTCGGTGTGCGAATCGGCTTTGACAAAGCCGTGGCCAGGGAAGTGCTTGCCACAGTTGCGCACCCCCGCTTGGCGCAGGCCAGCCATTAGCGCCTGCGCCAGCGCGGTGACGATGCGCGGGTCTTGCGCAAAAGCACGATCGCCAATCACGCCCGATTCGCCCCAATCTAAATCGAGCACAGGGGTGAAAGAAAAATCCACGCCGCAGGCGCGCAATTCGCTGCCCAGTACCAAGCCGGCGGCGTTGGCGATATTCATGGCTTCCAAGGCGCGTTGGCCTGGGCGCTTTTCAGGTTTAAGCCAATGCCGCCCCAGCGCGGCCATAGGCGGCAGATGCGTAAAGCCATCGGTTTTAAAGCGCTGCACGCGCCCGCCTTCGTGGTCCACGGTAATCAGCAAATCGGGGCGCACAGCTTTGATGGCGGCGCATTGCTCGATCAACTGCGCGCGGCCCTGCCAGTGGCGTGCAAACAAAATCACGCCGCCCACCAGCGGGTGCGCCAGGCGCGCTTGATCGGCTTTGCTCAAACTGCCTGTGGCGGTGTCGATGATGAGGGGCGCGTGTTGAACGGCGCTTTTTAGGGCGTGTGGCATGGTGGTTGCAAATATAAAAAAAGGAGCTGCTCAGGCAGGTTTGGCGGCCTAAAACCCTAAAAAGGGTATTAAAAACCATGTCCAGCCAAGGCAAAACCCTATCTTACAATGCAGGCCTATGTTGATTGCCCAGCCCCTACGCATGCAGTTTGACCAGCCGATTACGCTGGCCAGCGGCGCGGTGCTGCCCGCTTACGAACTGGCGTATGAAACCTATGGCCAGTTGAACGCCGATAAAAGCAATGCGGTGCTGGTGTGCCACGCGCTCAACGCCGATCACCATGTGGCGGGCGTGTACGCAGGCAAAGCCAAATCTGAGGGCTGGTGGGCAAACATGATAGGTCCGGGCCTGCCTGTGGATACGAATAAATTTTTCGTTATCGGCATCAACAATATAGGCTCTTGCTTTGGCTCGACTGGCCCCATGCACACCAACCCCGCCACGGGGCAGGCTTGGGGTGCAGATTTCCCCGTGTTAACGGTGGAAGACTGGGTGCGCACGCAGGCGTTGCTGTTGGATGCTTTGGGCATAGCGCAATTGGCGGCAGTCATGGGCGGCAGTCTGGGCGGTATGCAGGTGCTGGGCTGGAATTTGCTGTTCCCCGAGCGCGTGCGCCACGCCGTTGCGATTGCCACCGCGCCCAATTTAAGCGCGGAGAACATTGCGTTTAATGAAGTGGCGCGGCGCGCCATCACCACCGACCCCGATTTTCACGGCGGCCATTTTTATCAGCATGGCGTGGTGCCCAAACGCGGCCTGCGCATTGCGCGCATGATTGGGCATATTACCTACCTCAGCGATGATGTGATGAACCAAAAATTCGGCCGCGCACTTCGAGATGCGGTCGATGGTGGCTACAAATTCAGCACGCAAGAGGTGGAGTTTGAAATCGAAAGCTATTTGCGCTATCAGGGCGACAAATTTGCGGAATACTTCGACGCCAACACCTATTTGCTGATTACGCGCGCGCTGGATTATTTCGACCCCGCAGCCGCGCACGGCGGCGATTTGCAAACCGCCTTTGCCAAGATACAGGCCGATTTTTTTGTGGCGAGTTTCAGCACCGATTGGCGCTTTGCCCCCGCCCGCAGCCGCGAAATTGTGCGCGCGCTGGTGGCGAATAATCGGCGCGTGACCTATGCCGAAATCGACGCGCCCCACGGCCACGATGCCTTTTTGCTGACCGACCCACGCTACCACGGCGCGGTGCGCTCTTACTTTGCCAATATCGCTGTATGAGTGCTGCTATGAACCATGCCGTGACCACCAGCCCCAGCCCCTTCCACACCCTGATAGCCGATTTGGTGCCCGCAGGCAGCCGCGTGCTGGATTTGGGCTGCGGCGATGGCAGCCTGCTGGCGCATTTGATGCGTGCCAAGGACTGCACGGGTTACGGCATTGAATTGGACGACGCCAATGTGCAAGCCTGTATAGGCAAAGCCTTGCCCGTTTTGCAGCTCAATTTAGAAGACGGCTTGGCGCTGTTTGCTGATGGCAGCTTTGATGTGGTGCTGCAAATCAACACCCTGCAACACCTGCGCAACGCGCAAACCATGTTGCGCGAAACCGTGCGCGTGGGCAAAACAGGCATCGTCGCCTTCCCCAATTTTGCGCATTGGCCTAACCGCCTATCCGTGCTGCGCGGGCGTATGCCTGTGACCAAAACCCTGCCCTATGAGTGGTATGACACGCCCAATATCCGCGTCGGCACTTTTGCCGATTTTGCGGCCTTGGCAGCACGCAGCGGCGTACAGGTGCAAGATGCTTTTGGTGTTTTAAGCCTGCCCGAACAACCAGCCCGCGCCATTCGCCGCTGGCCTAATATCCGCGCCAATACGGCAGTGTTTAGCGTGCGCCGCTAAACACTAAAATCGAGTCAATTTCTGGCTTTTAAGCCGCCAAATCTGCCTGGGCAGCTCTTATCTTTATAGCAAATACGGCCAAATCGCTTTGCGCCCCTTGGGGTAAGCGGCAAACTCAGCTTTGTACCAGCGGTGTTTGCGCAAAGCGCGTGGAGCCAAATTGGCAAAAGTAAACACCGCAAACGATAGCCCAGCCAGTGACCAGCCGGCCAAAGCAAAGCCCAGCCAAGTCAGAATCTCGCCCAGATAATTGGGCTGATCGACCCAGCGAAAGCCGCCGCCTTGCGGCAATTTCATTTCTCCGGGCTGGCAGCTCGCTGCCAAGCGCCGCAGCAGCCAATCGCTATGCTTATTCAGGCCGTAGCCAGCTGCAAATAAGACTAGGCCCGCGTAAAAACGCCAGTCTTGCAGCCAAGCTGCATCTAAATGCGGGGCCAAATGGCCGATAAAAGTGCCCTGCAAATAGCCGTTTACGCTGTTATAGCCTGCGCCTAATAAAACGATAAGCCAAGGCATAGGCGGGCTATTGGCCGGCAGGGTAAATGGGTAAATCAAACTGCGGTGGCCGTAATGCAGCAGCCACAGCAGCAACAAAACCAGCGCGGCGGTCTGCCCACTATTTACCCCGCCCCAGTAAAACCATACAAAAGCCAGCAAGGCCGGCAGCTCCATCAGCACCCAGCCCCAGCGATTGCTGATAACTGGCCCCCAGCCTGGGCGCTGCGCGTGGCCATAGGGCGCATCTACTTTCAGCAACAACACAAAACTGATGGCTGCGGCGATAAACACGCCAGCCAGCAGGGTGTTAAACCAACTCAGCCCAAACATCAATCACCGAAATACAGATTGTCTTCAGACAAAACGCTACGGCGCGGGGTGGGAGCGGGCGCATTGTTGCTTGCGTTATTGGCTTTATTCCCATTGGCAGCGTTGGCTGCATTGGCGGCGCTATTAGCGTTATTCCCGTTGGTGGCGTTGGCGGCGCGGCGTTGTTCTAGGCGTTCAGCCAAGCGCGCGCGGCGTGCATCGCGTTCAGCATCAGCGGCACTTTCTGCTGCAGGGGCAGCCGCCTCGGGCGCGGCTGCTTGCGCTGCCGCGCCCGAGACAGACGGGAATCCTGGGGCTTGCTGCGTTTGCGCCGCCGATACAGGCGGAAAAGCGGGAGCCTGATTGCCGCCTAGGGCAGCTGCGGCGGGCGCGGCGGGGCTGCTGTCAGCCTGTGCATTCGTGGTTTTGTTGTGTTCCCCAAGTTTTAAGGTGAGCAATACAGGTGCATCGGGCTGGCTGATATTGGCCAAGGTCACGCTTTGGCGGCTGAGCGCCTGCACCACCACATTGGGCTCAACCGTAGCGCCTACTTGCAAAATTTGTGCAGGTTTGCCATCTACACTGAGCATGACTAAGCCGTCTTTTTCGCTGCCCTGGGCGACGATGCCACTCAAGGCAAAGCGGCTCGGGTTCCAATCGACCGAAGCCCCGCCATCAGCCACAGAGGCTATCACCACGCCATCGCCCAGCGCACCCAAACCACGCGCGACCGCCAAGGTATCGGGCTGGAGCACTTTGCCCCCAGCCTGCCCCGCCACGGTGGCCTGTGCCAAAGCTGGATGAGGCGCAGCGCGCGCCGTGGTTTGTATCAGCCAATAGCTAGCACTGGCAGCAGCCAGCAGCCAAAGAGCCAAAGTTAAAAAACGGATAGTCCAAATATTGCGCATCTGCGCATTATGTAGTGCTTCTGGGTTTATCATCCACCGATACCGTCTGATTTTTCGCTCTTTGAGCAGGAGTTCGCCCCCATGTTCGCTTTCACACCAGCCCGCAGCACTATGGCTGCCCGCCTGCAACGCGGTTTTACTTTGATTGAATTGATGGTGGTGCTGGTCATCATCGGCATCTTGGGCGTGTTTGTTGTGCCCGCACTGATGGACAGGCCCGATCATGCCCGCGTGGATAAAGCCAAGGCTGAGATGCCACAAATCATGCAGGCGCTGAAGATGTACAAATTGGACAACGGCCGCTACCCCACGCAAGAACAAGGCTTGGCCGCGCTGCGCACCAAACCTGCCAGCAACCCCGTGCCACCCAATTGGCGCGGGTATTTAGAGCGCGATGCGATTGATCCCTGGGGCAACCCTTATCAGTATTTGATCCCAGGCAGCAACGGGCAAGAGCTGGACATCATTTCTTTAGGCCGCGACGGCCAGCCTGGCGGCGAAGGCTTGGACGCAGATATTGGTAGCTGGCAGCAATAAAGCGGCACTGCTGATTACTATAAAAGAAATAGCTGCTCAGGCAGCTATTTCGGCTTAAAAGACCAAAAACACCCTAAAAACACTGCTATGGCTCATCCTTCCGATTTTCTTGCTGGCGTGCAAAAATTTTTTACCAGCGTGCAGCCGCCCGCCTGGCTGGTGCAAGAGGTGCAAAACCGCATCGTCCTCAGCCTCAATCATGTGCTGCAGCAAGAGCCGCAAGCCATGGAGCGCCTAGCCAAACAATCAGGCAAAAGCGTGCTCATCACCCTGGCCCCCTGGAGCCTGCACGCCCAGGCTACACCTGCAGGTTTGCTGGATTTGGTGCTGGATGAACGCCAGCCCCAGCTGCGCGTAACAGTGACTGAGCACTTGGCGCAATTGGCAGGCAAAGCCGCCAGCGGCGACAAGCCCAGCATCCATATTGAAGGTGATGTGGCGCTGGCGGCCGATATCAACTGGCTGATCGACCATGTGCGCTGGGATTGGGAAGAGGACCTGAGCCGCTTTGTCGGCGATGCCGCAGCGCACACCATAGGCCAAGGCTTGCGCGCTGCCCTTGGCGGCCTGCGCCAGTTCATTGGCGCCGTGCGCCCAAATAAGGTTTAAGAGGGTCTATATGCGCCTATTCCGCGCCCTGCACATCGCCCGCATCATGCTGCGTTATGGGCTGGATGAAGTCGTTTTAAGCAGCTTTGACCGCCCCGATTTACTCGCCCGCACCCGTTTTTTGCGCTGGGGGCGCAAACTCTCGGCACCACGCGGTCAACGCCTGCGCCTAGCCTTGGAAGCCTTAGGCCCCATCTTCGTCAAATTCGGCCAAGTGCTTTCTACCCGCGCCGATTTGCTTCCCGCCGATATCGCGGCTGAACTGGCGCTGCTGCAAGACCGCGTGCCGCCGTTTGACAGCAGCATAGCGGTGGCCACCATCGAGCGCAGCTTTGGCAAACCCCTACACGAGGTTTTTCTCAGCTTTGACCGCGAACCGATAGCCAGCGCCTCCATCGCCCAAGTGCACTTTGCCGAAATTGCCGACAAAATCACAGGCCAGCCCATACCTGTGGCAGTCAAAGTATTGCGCCCTGGCATGGAAAAAATCATAGGCAACGATGTCGCCTTGATGCGCCAAATGGCCACTTGGCTGCAAGCTTTGAGCGAAGATGGCCGCCGCCTCAAACCGCTGGAAGTGGTGGATGAATTCGACAAATACCTGCACGACGAGCTGGATTTGATGCGCGAAGCGTCCAACGCCACCCAGCTAGCGCGCAATATGGCGGCCATGCCCCAAGTGCAACTCCCCGCCATTTATTGGGATTGGTGCCGCACCGAAGTCATGACCATGCAGCGCATGGGGCAAGATGCCCTGCCCATCAGCCAGATAGACGCGCTCAAAACCGCAGGTGTAAATATGCCGCAGCTAGCACGCGACGGCGTCACCATCTTTTTTACCCAAGTGTTTAAAGACGGCTTCTTCCACGCCGATATGCACCCTGGCAATTTGCTCGTCAGCACCGCGCCTGCCAGTTTGGGGCGCTTTATCTTGCTCGATTTTGGCATCGTCGGCAGCCTGACCGATTACGACAAACGCTATCTGGCGCACAACTTTGCCGCGTTTTTTGACCGCAATTACCGCCGCGTGGCCGAGCTGCACATCGAAAGCGGCTGGGTCGCGCCAGGCGTGAATGTGGCCGATCTAGAAGGCGCGATTCGCAGCGTGTGCGAACCCTATTTTGACAAACCCCTGCGTGAAATATCGCTGGGCATGGTGCTGATGCGCTTATTCCAAGTCTCGCGCCGTTTTCAGGTAGAAATTCAGCCGCAACTGGTGCTGCTGCAAAAAACCCTGCTGAATGTGGAAGGGCTGGCGCGCCAGCTCGACCCCGATATGGATTTATGGCAAACCGCCAAACCATTCCTGCAAAACTGGCTGAACCAACAAATGGGGCCAGCACGCCTGCTGCGCGAATTAAAACAAGAAGCGCCGCAATGGGCCGCGCTGCTGCCCGCCATGCCACGCCTGCTGCACGACTATTTAGCGCAGCAAACGGCAGTGGGCACAAAAAGCGGGGGGCAAAACTCAAGCGCAGCCAACAAGGAGCTGATCGCCGCTTTGCTGGCCGAACAACGCGAAACCAACCGCCTGCTGCAACGCCTGATTTACGCGGCTACGGGTTTTGTGATTGGTGCGCTGGTGGTCTTGGTCGTGCTGCGTTTGCGGCAAATGGGGTGG
>CAZSPW010000089.1:0-7094 GCA_964608575.1 uncultured Burkholderiaceae bacterium
AATCCCTTATTTACGGAAAAGACCTCAGCACGACACTAGCGAACACTGCGCATCGAGCTGCTGCAAAATTTCTAAGGGGGTAATGGCCTGCAACTGCTGTGCGGCTTTATCGGCATAAGCGCCGCTGCTCTGGCTACGCATAAACAACAAAGCGTCGCGCAAAGCCAAAGCTAAATCGTGGTCATCTTGCGCGGTTTGCAATTGCACGCGCAGACTGGCCGAATCTGAACTACGAATCATGCCCAGCATATCGAGCATATACATCTTGGCTGCCGCACGCGATCGTTTACTGCTACTGGCTGAACTATGCCCGGTATTGCCCTGCCCTAGAGTTGGCATAGCTGCAGTTTGCACAACTGGCGCAGGCGCATCCATGCTGTGCAAAAAACCGCGCTGCTGCAATTGCACGATGGCGGGGCGCGCAGCCTCGCCCATCATGCGCAACAAACTGTCTATGGAATGGCGGCCATTAGCCAAAATCAAAATTTGCCTATCCTGCACGCTCAGGCTTTTGCAGCGCGTGTGCAAAGCTTGGGCGGCCGCTGCACTGCGATAGAGCACCATGACCTACTCCTGGGGTTAGCCCCTGGACTGGCTAGCCCAAGGATGCAGCCGATTTTGCCCAGGCGGTATGACAGCGCCATGACAAAACTTTAAAGCTGCCCCACGCTCTGTTTAGCCTGGCGCAAAGCTGCGCACAGGCTGGCGCAACTGGCTTTACCGCTGCCCGCAATATCAAACGCCGTGCCGTGGTCGGGGCTGGTACGCACAAAGGGCAGGCCGAGGGTGGTGTTCACGCCATCTTCCACGCCCAAGTATTTAACAGGGATCAAACCTTGATCGTGGTACATACAAATCACCGCATCAAAAGGGCGGCTGCCGTCTTCTTGCCTGCGCGCGCGCATAAAAATCGTGTCGGGCGCATAAGGGCCGCTGATTTTCAGCCCCAAACTTTGTGCCTGCGCCACTGCTGGGGCGATATGCTCGATTTCTTCGCGCCCAAACAAACCGCCTTCGCCTGCATGCGGGTTTAAACCTGCCACGGCCAATTTAGCGCGGCGGCCCAGGATGCGGGTCAAGGCGCGGTCGGCTATGTGGAAGGTGGCCAGCAGGCTCTCGGCACTGATGCGCTCGATGGCTAGGCGCAAGGGCAGATGCACGCTGTGCAGCACCACGCGCAAATCGGGGTTGGCCAGCATCATGCGCACGGGCGTTTGCGCCACGCTGCGGCCAGCAAAAGCTGCGGCTTCAGCCTGCAGCAATTCGGTGTGGCCAGGGTAAGGTTCGCCCGCAGCGGCCAGGGCTTCTTTATGCAGGGGCGCAGTCACCAGCGCCGCCACCTTGCCGCACAGCGCCAATTGCGCGCCTGTGCGTACGCAAGCGGCAGCAAAAGCACCCGCCGAGGCAGCAATTTGGCCTATGGGCAAGGCCAATAAATCATCAGATTTGATAGCTGCCCAGGCAGATTTTGTGCCGATTTTTGCAGGATTAAGCACGCAAATTTGTCCCGTTTCAGCCGCTAAAGCCGCTTGCGGCTCTGTGCACTCCATCACTTGCGCCTGCACGCCTGTGATGGCCAAGGCGCGGCGCATGATGGCGGCATCACCAATAACGCAACAGCCGCGCAGTAAGTCGGGCTGCGCGGCGTAGGCTAAGGCAATGATTTCTGGGCCTATGCCGCAGACATCGCCCATAGAAATGGCGATAGGACTGTAAGGTAAAGCAGATGTCATAGCGGGCAAAAGCAGCAAAACAATTGGGTGATAATCGCTGCTCAATTTTGCCCCAATCTGCACATCCATAAGCCCATTAGGAGAGACAAAGCATGGCACGCACTTTTAACTTGGCCGATTTATTCGAAATCGTCGCAGCCGCTGTACCCGAACGCAAAGCCTTTATCTGCGGCGCGCAGCAATTGAGTTTTGCACAATTGAATACCCGCGCCAACCAATTGGGCAATGCCCTGCGTGCCAAAGGCATAGGGCGTGGCGACAATGTCGGCATCCAGCTCTATAACAGCGCCGAATATCTGGAAACCTTTTTCGCCTGCATGAAGATTGGCGCCGTGCCCGTGAACATCAACTACCGTTATGTCGCGCACGAACTCAAATACCTCTACACCAATTTGGAAATGAAGGGCTTGGTTTACGGCGCTGACTTTGAAGCCGAAACCCAAAAAGCCTTAGCCGAAGCGCCCAATGTGCAACTGCCCATCCAAGTAGCTGGCGCAGGCAGTGCCTACGAAACTTTGCTGGCCACGGGCGAGAAAGAATTGAGCGACCCCGAGCGCAGCGAAAACGACCACTACATTCTGTGCACAGGCGGCACCACGGGCATGCCCAAAGGCGTGGTCTGGACGCATAAAGCCGTATTCATGGCGGCGCTGGGTGGTGGCGGCATTGCCTTCCGCCAAGGGCCTATTCAAGCGCCCGAACAATTGGGCATGATGGTGCCCCACGGCCCCGAGCTGCGCGTCTTTGCCGTCGCGCCCATGATGCACGGCGCGGCCATGTGGTCCACCCTGATCTATCTGTTTGGCGGCTTTGGCATTGTGGTCAATGACGAGCAGGCCTTTAACCCAGAACACATCTGGGACATCGTGGTGCGCGACCGCGTCAACATTCTCTCCATCGTCGGCGACGCCATGGCACAGCCCCTGATTCAAGCCTTGGAAAAAAATCCAGGCCGCTGGAATTTGCAAGGCTTGGTGTCTTGCGGCTCAGGTGGCGCAGCCCTGTCCGAGCATCTGCAAGCGCGCCTCAAGCCCTTCTTGCCACCGCACGCCATCATCTTCAATGGCATCGGCTCATCCGAGACTGGCATCGTCGGCAATGGCGAAAAACCCGTCGATGGCAATGGCATGATCGTCATCGCGGCCCGCCCTGATTTGGCTATTCTTGGTGACGATGGCCAATTCAAAACCCAACCTGGCGATGAAGGCCAGCTTATCCGCACAGGCTACACGCCGCTCGGTTATTACAACGATCCAAAAAAATCAGCCGAAACTTTCGTCAATATCGGCGGCCGCGTGTGGGTGCTCTCGGGCGACCGCGCGCGCATCAACGATGATGGCAGCTATGTCATGATGGGACGCGGCAGCCAGTGCATCAACACCGGCGGCGAAAAAGTGTTTGCCGAAGAAGTGGAAGAAATCGCGCGCCATTACGACGCGGTGGAAGATGTCTTGGTCGTCGGCCTGCCCGACGAGCGTTGGGGCAATAAAGTCGTCGCGGTGGTAGAAGTCGCTGCTGGCAAAACCTTTGATCTGGCCGCCTTCAACGAAGTGCTGCGCGCCAAACTCTCAGGCTACAAAGTGCCCAAAGCCGTGTATTTGACCGATAAAGTCAAACGCTCGCCCGCAGGTAAGGCCGATTACCCTTGGGCGAAAAAATTCGCCGCTGAAAACCAGCCTGCGGCTTAAAGCCTGCTCTTGCAGCCGCCCGTCATTGCGAGGCGCGTAACGACGCGGCAATCCACCCATTTTGGGGTTTATTTATCCAGTGGATTGCTGCGCTGCGCTCGCCATGACGGATGGCCAAAATGCTGCACGATTGTTTGAGCCTCCAGCTGCTTTCTCCAAAGCGCCTTCGGGCGCTTTTTCTTTGTTCTGGTCTTGTTGGCTAGGTAAAAACCCTTGATTTAAAACAACAAAACCTTTGTGATTTTGCGGTTTTTTCTGCGTCTTGCGCTAGCTCAAATAAAGCCCGATGGGCACTGCGTCTAATAGCAACTACGGAATGACCCGTTTTGCTTGAACCGAAAGCCCAAGATGAAAAAAATCCTGCTTGCCGCCTCTTTATTTGCCCTGACTGCCTCTAGCGTATGGGCACAAAACACCAGCGCCACCGAGGCACAAAGCCCATGGCTGCTGCGCGTGCGCGCCGTGCATCTCGACAGCGCCAATAAAGACAGCACTGGCCTGAACCTGAGCGTCAATAACAAAACCATGCCAGAAGTGGATGTGTCTTATTTCTTTACGCCCAATATCGCCGCCGAGCTGATTTTGACCTATCCGCAAAAGCACGATTTGCGCTCTAACGGCAACAAGATCGGCACGCTCAAACACCTGCCGCCGACCTTGCTGGCGCAATACCACTTCACCCAATTTGGCAAATTCAAACCCTATGTGGGCGCGGGCGTGAACTACACGCGCTTTTCTAGCGTGAACTTTGACCCCGCCGTCGTCGCGGCGTTGAACCCATCCATCAAGAAAAACAGTTTGGGCTTGGCTCTACAAGCGGGTTTTGATTACCAACTGGACTCCAACTGGAGCCTGAATTTAGACATCAAAAAAGTGCAAATCAAAACCGATGTGCGCTCCTTTGGCAATAAAGTCGGCAGCTTCAAAGTCGATCCCGTGCTGGTGGGCGTAGGCGTGGGCTACCGCTTCTAAATGCAGGCTGTTTAGTACCACAACGGCGCTGGCAACAGCGCCGTTTTTCTTTGGCCATAATCCTTAACCTATGCGCCGCCTACTGACCTTTTTACCCGCTTTTCCGCCCCTATTTTTCAGCATGATTTTGGCACTTCAGGCCGTCAAACCTGCCTGGGCAGCTCCTGAAAAAGAAGCATATAACCAGTGCATCGCCCCTTATCAATTTATTGAACTGCAAGAGCGCGACACAGGCTTAGAGGGCGACGGCTACGGCAGCCGCAGCGCAGTGCTAGGTGCGTATGAACGCATCAGCCCCGATGGGCGCTTTGTATTGCGCAGCTTTTCGGGCAGGCGCTTGGGCGATGTCGCCATCGTCGAGCTGCCTGCACCTGATGCGCCCGCCCACATCGTGGGCACTTACCGCACGCCGCTACAAAACGAGGCCTTCCCTGTGCAAGGCAGTTGGCGCTATCTGGTCAACCCCGATGGTCGCCATTACGCCCTGGCCGATATTTTGCAACGCGGTGCAGACGCAAAACCCCTGTTCAAAGGCGGCATGACAGGCTTTTATGCCGCCGCCGCTGAAGTCAGCGCAAGCGGCGAACAAGGCGGCGTGGTGCAAATCCGTTCACTCAGCTGGCCCACGGGCGACGGCCTTTACAGCCAAGGCCAGGGCGCCTTGCAAGTGCGCACCATCAGCGTCGATAGCAGCAAAAACCGCGTCATAGCCGACAGCGGTCGCCAAGTTTTATGCCGCGAACGCCGCCGCGAGGACGGCAGCCTCTACGCCCTGCCCATGATCAGCACCGATGGCCAAGAATTTGCCGCCATGCCGCAAAATCCCGTGCAAGGCCGCCCCACCATGCGCATCTTTGGCTTTGGGCAAAACGGCCACAGCTGCCAGTTGCAGGACACCTTCACGGCCGCCAGCGGCAAAACCATTTTTGGCTATGCGCCCAGCCATGCGCCAGAGCAAGGCGCAGATTTAGCCTTTGAAGCCGGCGGCGAAATTTGGTGGTATAGCCGCCAGTTTCGCGATTCCTGGCCGCTGCGGCCACCCTTATCGCTGCTGGGTGCCAGCGCGGGCGAGTGGATACCCACAGCCTTTCCCGGCCTCACCCGCGATGGTCGCGTGATTTATGGTGCCACTTGGCAAAACTGCGCTAGCCGCCCCTGCCAGCGGCGCGTGGGCTACATCATTGCCGACCCTTACCAATTGCCCGCCTTGCGCGAATTGCTGCAGCGCGTGCGCATGAAAAACCTACCGCCGGCCTGCATCACCGTGGGCGCGGTGCAGCGCGAACGCATCCATTTTGCCCAAGCAAGAGGGCTGCCGCCGCCTTAAACATTGGCACGCCCAGGCCGCCAAACGGCTGCAAGCCAGCCCCCACCCTCTGCCTGCCTGCCCTTGGCTAAAATCCCCACACTTCTTTAACCATTAACCGAGTTCCCTCTCATGCAATTCCACCGCTTTGAAGACCTGTGCAAAAACGGCCAAGCAAAAGGCAAGCGCGTATTTATCCGCGCCGATTTGAATGTGCCGCTCAACGATCAGGGCCAAATCACCGAAGACACGCGCGTGCGCGCCTCCGTGCCCTGCATCCAAATGGCGCTCAAAGCTGGCGCCGCAGTCATGGTCACTTCGCACCTGGGCCGCCCCACAGAGGGCCAATTCAAGGACGAAGATACCCTAGCGCCCGTAGCCGAACGCCTGGAAGAATTGCTGGGGCAGCCTGTGGAGCTGGTCAGCGACTGGATCGATGGCGATTTTGACCTCGCCCCTGGCCAAGTGCTGCTGCTGGAAAACTGCCGCCTGAATGTAGGCGAGAAGAAAAACCAGCGCGAGCTGGGCGAAAAAATGGCCAAGCTCTGCGATATTTTTGTGCACGACGCTTTTGGCACCGCGCACCGCGCCGAAGCCTCCACCTACGGCATTGCGCAATACGCGCCCATCGCCTGCGCAGGCCCGCTGCTGGCGGCGGAAATGGACGCCATCAGCAAAGCCCTGGCCGCACCTAAGCGCCCCTTGGTGGCCATCGTGGCGGGCAGCAAGGTTTCCACCAAACTGACGATTTTGCAAAGCCTAGCCGACAAAGTCGATCAACTCATCGTCGGCGGCGGCATTGCCAACACCTTTATGTTGGCCAAAGGGCTGCCCATAGGTAAATCGCTGGCCGAGCACGATTTGGTAGCCGACGCCCAAGCCGTCATAGCCAAAATGGCCGCCCGTGGCGCGCAAGTGCCCATTCCAAGCGATGTGGTGGTGGCCGACAAATTTGGCGCAGATGCCAAAGCCACGGTCAAAGCCGCAGCCGATGTGGCCGAGGGTGACATGATTTTGGACATCGGCCCGCAAACCGCAGCGGCCCTGGCGCAGCAACTCAAAAGCGCGGGCACCATAGTCTGGAACGGACCTGTCGGCGTATTTGAATTCGACCAATTTGCCCACGGCACCGAAACCCTGGCGCGCGCCATTGCAGCCTCGCCCGCTTTCAGCATTGCCGGTGGTGGCGACACGCTGGCGGCGATTGCCAAATACGGCATCGAAAAAGAAGTGGGCTATATCAGCACCGGCGGCGGCGCTTTCTTAGAAGTGCTGGAAGGCAAAACCCTGCCTGCGTTTGAGATTTTGCAAAAACGCTTTACAGCCTAAACGCCACAAGAAAACGAGCCACAAGGCTCGTTTTTTATAGCCAAATTCGTGTTTTAGGCCGCCAAA
>CAZSPW010000090.1:0-7092 GCA_964608575.1 uncultured Burkholderiaceae bacterium
CAGTTCACAGCCTTTGGTCGTCACTGCCGCATCGTCTTCAATGCGGATGCCGATATGGTGCAGCTCGGCGGGCACTTCGGCGCTAGGGCGCAGATACAAACCAGGCTCTATGGTCAGCACCATGCCGGGCTGCAAGATGCGGCTGGCGCCATCGGCTTCCACATAGCTGCCAGCATCATGCACATCCAGCCCCAGCCAGTGGCTGGTGCGGTGCATGTAATAGGGCGCGTAGGCTTTGTTGGCAATAGCGTCTTGCACGCTGCCATGCTGCTCAGCCTGCAAAATGTTCAAATCAAACAAGCCTTGCACCAAAACCGCCAGCGCGGCTTGGTGCACGCTGTCAAAACTTGCGCCCGGGCGCGTGGCGGCAATAGCGGCCTCTTGCGCGGCCAAGACAATTTCATAGACGGCTTTTTGTGCAGGGCTAAAACGCCCATCTGCAGGAAAGGTGCGGGTGATGTCGCTGGCGTAGTTCTGCCATTCGCAGGCGGCGTCTATCAACACCAGTTCGCCCGCCCGCAAAGGTGCATTGCCGGCGCGGTAATGCAGCACGCAGGCGTTGGCGCCTGCGGCCACGATGCTGGTGTAGGCGGGGGCGGCGCTGCCAGCCTGCCTAAAGCTGTGTAGCAGCTGGGCTTCTAGGTGAAATTCGCGCGCATCTTCGCCTGCCCGCAACATCCGAGCAGAGGTCTGCATGGCGCGTATATGAGCAGCGGCGCTGATCGCGCCCGCGTGGCGCATCAGGCCAATTTCCACCACATCCTTTTGCAAACGCAATTCATCTAAAACGGCAGTGACATCGTGCAAGGCCTGGGGGCAACGCACACCGCTGCGCGCTTGGGCGCGCACAGCGGACAGCCACTGCTCAATTTGCGCGGGCAGCTGTGCGTGCGTAGCAAAGGGGTAATACAGTGCGTTGCGATTGGCCAGCAGTTCTGGCATTTTTTTATCCAGCTCCTCCACACTAAAGGCTGCATCCACACCCAGCGCGGCGGGGGCGGTTTCTGGCCCTAGGCGGTAGCCATCCCAAATTTCTCGCGCTAAATCTTTAGGTTGGCACAGCAGAGTGCTGCGCCCCGTGCCGCCTTCCAAAACCAGCCACGCATTCGGCTCTTCAAAGCCAGTGAGGTAATAAAAATAGCTGTCAGCGCGATAGGGAAAATGCGCATCGCGGTTGCGTATCTGCTCGGGCGCGGTGGGGATAATAGCGATGCTGCCTGCACCCATTTTTTGCGCCAAGGTCAAGCGCCTTTGCGCATAAAGACTCGCGGCAATATTGGGGGTGGGGATGTGGGGGTCAAGAAAAGCCATACCAGCATTATCAAACGGGTATCAATAAATTTCGGCATAATGATCAGCATAAGGAGTAAAACCATGAAAAACACTCAGACTATTACTGCCCGCCCCCAACCATTTTGGGCACAGAAAAAATTTTGGCTCAGCGCCAGTTTATTGGCTTTGGGCATGGCCTATGCCGCCAGTCAGGCACACGCCGCTATTGAAGTGGCCAAAATCGATGACGATGAACTCAGCTGCGAGCAAATCGCCGCTGAAGTCAAAAAAATGGAAAGCATTGCCGCCAGCGGTAGCGCCGATGCCAAAGCCGCTGCACAGCGCAAAGAGCGCCTAGAAGCCTTGGCCAAAGCGACCAAGTGCAAACTGAAGTAAGACCACAATGGGATCGTCAAGCCCCTAAATAAGGGGTGTCGCCACAGCGTCAGCATTTATAAGAAAAAGATGCTTGCTGCGAGCAGTGAGGCTGTAGAAAATCAGACTTTTAATTCATGGAACTGGTGTTTATGCGTTTTTCTTTTGCTTTTACAAGTGCTGTCTTGGCTGTGCTGTCATTCAGCGCCCATGCAGCCATACCCGTTGTTGAACAATTAGGCGATGATGAGCTAAGCTGCCAAGAACTGTACGATCAGGTCAAGACCTTAGACATCACCATCGCCAGTGGCGCAAGCGCAAATAGTGCATCACAGGCGCAAGCGCAAGCGGCTGCACAAGCCGCAGCGGCAGCAAATGCGCAAATTCAAGCACAAAACGCCCAAGCAGCAGCTCAAGTAGCACAGCAGGCTGCTATTCAGGCTGGCTCACGCTCTGGCTTTGCTCTAGGTGGTTTGTTTGGCTCCATTGCTGCAGCCGTTAGTAACCAACAAGCGGCTAAGGCGGTACAAACTTCCGCCGCAACGCCTGTCGTGGCTTCAGCCGAAGAGGTGAGTGCCGCAGGACAGCGCAAAACACATTTAACTCGGCTGTTTAAACAGCAAAAATGCAAAGTCAAAGATTTGGTGAAGTAATAGCCTCGCAGCCTCACTAAAGCTATTTCTATTACTATTGTGCTATTGCATTAAAAAGCAGCCTAGGCTGCTTTTTTTAATGCAGAGTCAGCGCATCCATCATCAGCGCCGCCACATTCAATCCGGTTTGCTGACTGATTTCAACAAAACAAGTCGGGCTGGTGACATTGATTTCGGTCAGCATGCCACCTATCATGTCTAGCCCCACCAAGTGCAGCCCTCGGGCGTAGAGGATGGGGGCAAGGTATTCGGCTACTTCACGCTCACGCACGCTTAATTCCATCGCTACACCGCGCCCGCCCGCAGCCAAATTACCGCGCACTTCACCATCTTGCGGAATACGCGCCAAGGCATAGGGTACAACTTGCCCACCTATCAGCAGCACGCGCTTATCGCCTTCAGCTATAGCGGGCAAATAGCGTTGCGCCATGATAGTTTGCGTGCCGTTATGGCTAAGCTGCTCAATCACGCTGCCTAAATTCAGGCCATCAGCGCCCACGCGGAAGATGCCTGCGCCGCCCATGCCGTCCAGCGGCTTGAAAATCACATCGCGGTGCTGGGCGTGAAAGTCGCGTAGCGCCTGCATATCCCGCGCCACCAAGGTGGGTGCGGCAAATTGCGCAAATTCCATCAAGGCCAGTTTTTCTGAATGATCGCGCAGGGCTTGCGGGCTGTTCAACACGCGCGCGCCTTCGCGTTCGGCCTGTTGCAGCAGGTGCGTGGCGTATAGGTATTCGGCATCAAAGGGGGGATCTTTGCGCATCAAGACTGCATCAAAGTCTTTTAATGCGATTCGGGCTTTATTTTTAATGGTAAACCAAGGGTTTTTCCTCGTCAATTCTGCCTGAGCAGCTATTGAATCAGGAGTTATGGAAATCGTTTTGCACTGTGCGCTGACGCCTATGCTAGCTTGCCAATGGATATCGTGCAGCTCGCAAGCGGCGATGCTCCAGCCTCGGCTTTGCGCTTCTTGCATCATGGCGTAAGTCGAGTCTTTGTAGATTTTGAAATCTTCCAGGGGGTCGGCAATAAAAAGCAGTTTCATGGGAGTGATTATTCCTTAGCCAAAGAAAAAGCGCCCTAGCTGCAAGAGCAGGGCGCTTCGTTCGTGGCCTACTAAACCTACTAAAGCGAATTAAGCCGCCTTGAGCAAACCGCGCTCACGCGCCATGGTCATGGCGGTGTCGTCGATCAGGTCTTCCTGGCCGCCAACAAATTTTTTCTCGGCCAGTTTCAGCAAAATGTCGCGGGCAGGTACGCCGTATTTCTTCTCGGCGCGCTTGGCAAACAGTAGGAAAGAGCCGTAAACGCCAGCATAACCCAGAGTCAAAGCGTCGCGGTCGATGCGGATGGGGAAGTCCATCATGGGGACGACCAAGTCTTCGGCTACATCTTGGATTTTGAACACATCTACGCCGGTTTCGATGCCGTAACGGGCGCATACAGCGACCATGACTTCCATCGGGGTGTTGCCCGCGCCCGCGCCCAGGCCAGCTGTGGCGGCATCAATGCGGGTTGCGCCGCATTCAATGGCTTGCAGCGAGTTGGCAATGCCCATGGCCAAATTGTGGTGACTGTGGAAACCCAATTCAGTTTCAGGTTTCAGCGCTTGGCGTACAGCGTCTAAACGCACTTTCACATCTTCGGGCAGCATATAACCGGCCGAATCGGTGATGTAGATGCAGTTGGCGCCATAGCTTTCCATCAGTTTGGCCTGTTCCACCAAACCTTCGGGGCTGTTCATATGTGCCATCATCAAAAAGCCGACGGTGTCCATATCCAGCTTGCGCGCCAAATTGATGTGCTGTTCGCTCACATCGGCCTCGGTGCAGTGCGTGGCCACGCGGATGGTGTGCACACCCAAATCTTTGGCGCGTTGCAGGTGATCGACGGTGCCGATGCCAGGCAATAGCAGTGCCGAGACTTTGGCTTTTTTCATCAAAGGAATGACGGTGCCCAAATACTCTTCATCGCTGTGCGCGGGGAAGCCGTAGTTGAGCGAAGCGCCACCCAAACCGTCGCCGTGGGTGATCTCGATCAGGGGCATGCCTGCATCATCTAAGCCGCAAGCAATGGCTTTCATATCATCCAAACTGATTTGGTGCTGTTTGGGGTGCATGCCATCGCGCAAAGTCATGTCATGCAGGGTGATTTTTTTGCCTTTAAGGTTCATAGTAATACTCCAAATTCGGTTGATTTAAGACTGAAACACCACCCAAGCAGCTTTTTCGCCAGCGATGATGCCGACATCGGCCTTGAGCTTGAGATTGGCCAGCACCACCAATACCGCATTGCGCACAAAAGCAGTGACATCACCTGCGTTATAGCCGGTGAATAAGCCCATCACCACGCCTTTTGGCAGGGTGTCTTTCAGCCCTGCACCATTGGTGTGCTGGCGATGCAGGCCGGCTTTGGCCATATCGGCGTACACGGCTTCGTATTTGTTTTCGTCCCAGCTTTTGAGAACGAAATGCACTTGCACCAAATAGGGAATGAGTTCTTGAGCTTGCTCGGCCATGGTGGTCGGGTCAGTTGTGAGTCTTGAAAAATTAAGCAGCGACGGTGGGCTTGAGGGTCAAGCGGCCAGCAATCATCTCTTCGGCAAACATTTCGGCAGTGCGCGCGGCCGCTGCGGTCATGATGTCTAAATTGCCTGCATATTTAGGCAGGTAGTCACCCAAGCCTTCAACTTCCATGTAGATAGAAACTTTTTTACCCTCGAATACAGGACCGTTCACCAGTTTGTAGCCAGGCACATACTTTTGCACATCGGCAATCATGTCGTGTACCGATTTGATGATGGCGGCTTGATCGGGCTCATCCTCGCACAGGCAGTGAATAGTGTCACGCATCATCAAGGGTGGCTCAGCGGGGTTGATGATGATGATGGCTTTGCCTTGTTTAGCACCGCCCACGGCTTCCACCGCGCCTGCTGTGGTGCGGGTGAATTCGTCGATGTTTTTGCGTGTGCCAGGCCCTACCGATTTGCTGGAAACCGTGGCCACAATTTCGCCATAAGCCACAGGCTGCACGCGCGAGACGGCGTTGACCATAGGAATCGTAGCTTGGCCACCGCAGGTGACCATATTCACATTCATCTCGCCCTTACCCAAATGCTCCATCAAATTCACCGGGGGCACACAGAAGGGGCCAATGGCTGCGGGGGTCAAATCGATCATCAGCACGCCCAGCTCGTTCAATTTACGGCTATTTTCGGCATGCACATAAGCACTGGTCGCGTCAAAGGCGATTTGCACGCCATCGGCGATGACATGGGGCAGCAGGCCGTCTACGCCTTCAGCCGTGGTTTTGATACCCATTTCGCGCGCACGCTTGAGGCCGTCTGAATTCGGGTCGATGCCGACCATCCAAACCGGCTCGAGTACAGGGCTGCGTTGCAGCTTAGCCAAAAGGTCGGTGCCGATATTGCCAGGACCGATCAAAGCGCATTTAATTTTCTTTGTCATTTTCTCTCTCTTGCCTGCTGATAAAAATCTTCAAGACTTTCATTATCGCACTTTGCTTTTGGGTTTGCCTAGCTTGTGTTGTCTAGAGTCATTGTCTTACCTGTGGATGTTGCAGGCACAAAAAAGCCACCCGCAGGTGGCTTTAGATGTCAGCGCAATGCTTTTACTTGGGTATGTCTTTAAACGCCAAGTCTTTATCAAAAGCAGGCTCAGCAGGCAGGCCCAAGACACGCTCGCCCACATTGTTTTTGACGATTTCATCCGTGCCGCCGGCAATACGCATACCGGCCGCGCCGTACCACAGGCGCTCCACCCATTCCCAAGCGTCGCCTTGTTCTTTGGAGGAAAGCACGCCTTTGCTGCCTTCCAAATCGATAGCGAAGTAACCAAAGTTTTGCAAGGTTTGCGCAATAATGAGCTTGGCCACTTGCAATTCTGCGCCAGGCTGCTTGCCTTTGCTAATCGCCGTGTAGCCGCGCGCCAGCATCAAATCCAAGCCTTTTTCGTTCAGGTACAAATCCACCCATTTCTCGCGCAGGCGGCCGTCTTCTATGGCGGGTTTGCCAAAAAACTCGTTTTGCTTGAGGAAGGTGGCCACGGTTTTCCACAGGTCTTTGGGCATCACGCCGCCAATAGACATGCGCTCGCTCATGATGCCCGTTAGCGTGACTTTCCAGCCGCCATCGACTTCGCCCACGCGCTGCGTATCAGGCACAAACACATCGTTCAAGAAAACTTCGTTGAATTCCGCTTCGCCCGAGGCCTGGCGAATGGGGCGCACTTCTACGCCTGGGTCTTTCATGTCGATATAGAAAGTGGTCAAGCCTTTGAATTTGCTGACTTCTGGGTTGGTGCGGCACAGCACCAAGCCGTAATCGGCAAATTGCGCCATGGTCGTCCAAACCTTCTGGCCGTTAATGAGCCAGCCTTCCACGCCGTCGCGGGTAGTGCGCTCGGCCTTGGTGCGTACCATGCCAAGGTCTGAACCCGCGTTCGGCTCAGACAAGAGCTGGCACCACAGCTCTTTGCCGCTGAGCGCGGCCATGGCGTGCTTGGCGCGGATTTCGTTGCTGCCGTGCGCCATGACAGAAGGAATCACCATGCCTAACGAGACATTGAAAAAACCTGCAGGGATGTTGAAGTTGCCTTCTTCCTGGCGATAAATAATCTCTTGCATGGGCGTGCCGCCACGGCCGCCGGCCATTTTGGGCCAGGTGATGGCGCCATAGCCGCCTTTGAGTTTGGTCATTTGCCATTTGCGCGCAGCTTCCATGCGCTGCTCCATGCTCAGCTCGCGGCCAAAGGCTTCGTTAGAAGTTTTTTTC
>CAZSPW010000091.1:0-7080 GCA_964608575.1 uncultured Burkholderiaceae bacterium
TAGCAGCGAGTGGATTGTGCGCAACTTACGGCCTAAAAATACGCCTATTTCAACGAGCCAAAGCGGTCCGCGTGGCGATGGCTATGCTATCCCCTATGGCGGAGGCTTCCGCTTGGTTTCTAGCCCGCAATATTTGGGTGAAATGCTGGCTTGGTTGGGATTGGCGATCGCCAGCTGGGGCTTGCCAGGGTTGATGATTCTGGCCATTACCATTGCCAATTTGGGGCCCCGTGCGCTAGCGACACATCGCTGGTATCAAAGCAAGTTTGCTGATTACCCGCGCCAGCGCAAGGCCTTGATACCTTTTGTGCTTTAAATTTGGGTTAGAACTGCCACGACAGCATGGCACCATGCGCAAAGGGGCTATAAGCCCCTTTGCTCGTGCGCTAGCTATCGGATTTTCTTGGCTGCGCTTCTCTAGGCGGCTTGCTTGCACGCCGTTGCGATATAGCTTTTGACGGCTTGCACATCGGCGGGCATGATTTGTACGCGCTTGGGCAAGTCTTCAATACCAGTAAATTGTGCGGGGCGCACAGGCTCGCGCCCCAGAGCCTCCACGATAGTGCTGGCGAATTTAATCGGTAGTGCGGTTTCCAGCACGATCATAGGCTGGCCTGGAATTTGTTCTTGGCGCGCCACTTTAATGGCATCAGCCGTGTGCGTATCCACCATGTCGCCAAATTGTTCAAAAGTAGCTTTGATGGTTTGCAGGCGATCGCTATGGGTGCTTTTGCCGCTGTGGAAGCCGTAGCGGCTGGCACAAATTTTGAAAGCTACCGATTGCGATAAATCAAAGTAGCCTTGGTTTTGCAGCGCCGTGGTGAAAAGCGCCTTGGTTTGCGTGCCGTCGCGCCCCAGTAAGTCGAAGATAAAGCGCTCGAAGTTGCTGGCCTTGCTGATATCCATGCTGGGGCTGGAAGTCTCGTAGGTGTGGGCGCTGTCACGCACACGGTAAACGCCAGTTTTAAAAAACTCGTCCAGCACATCGTTTTCGTTCGTGGCTACCACCAATTTAGCAATAGGCAGCCCCATTTGCCGCGCCACATGGCCGGCGCAAACATTGCCAAAATTGCCTGAGGGCACGGCGAAAGAAACCTGGGTGTCGTTGCTGCTCGTGACTTGAAAATAGCCTGCAAAGTAATAGACCACTTGCGCCAGCAAGCGCGCCCAGTTGATGGAATTGACGGTGCCGATCTTGTATTCGCGCTTGAACGCTAGGTCATTGCTGACAGCCTTGACGATATCTTGGCAGTCATCAAACACCCCTTCAATGGCGATATTGTGGATGTTTTCATCCAGCAGGCTGAACATTTGTGCTTGCTGAAAAGGGCTCATGCGCCCATGCGGGCTGGTCATGAACACGCGCACGCCTTTTTTGCCACGCATCGCGTATTCGGCCGCGCTGCCCGTGTCGCCGCTGGTAGCGCCCAAAATATTGAGGGTCTGACCACGGCGCGCTAATTCGTACTCAAACAAATTGCCCAGCAATTGCATGGCCATGTCTTTGAAGGCCAGGGTGGGGCCATTGGACAAGGCTTGGATATGCAGATCGCCGTCGAGCTGGCGCACGGGCACTATTTTTTCAGTGCCAAATACTTCTGCTGTATAAGTTTTGGCACAAATGGCTTGCAAATCTGCAGCGGGGATGTCGTCGATATAGAGCGACAAAATCGCGAATGCGAGCGCGGCGTAGCCTTGGTTTTGCCAGATGTGCCGCAGCTCTTGTAATTGGTCTGCGCTGATTTGTGGATAGCTTTCGGGCATATACAGACCACCATCGGGTGCCAAGCCTTCGAGCAAAATTTCAGAAAAAGCGCGGCGCGTGGCGTCGCCCCTGGTAGAGATGTATTTCATGGTCTGGTCAGTGCTAAACAGTTTACGCAGCGCGCGCGTGCGCGAGACAAGCTCGGGATTATCCCTGAAGTGCAACTGTAGAAAGCAGCCAGGTTTTGCGCAGTATCCTAAGTAACGCTATTAAAAAAATAGCTGCCCAGGCAGTTTTAGCGGCTAAATTTGCCTAAAAAGCATTAAAAATAAGCTAGATGGATATACCTGATGCCTGATTGTTCCAAAAATGGAACAAATACGCCCATTTTTTCTAATTCGGGCTTTATTGTTCCACTGTTGGTTTAATTTCGCACATGCCCCGATGTGTGCTGCAGGTGCTGCGCTGCACGCTGGGCTTGCCGTATCATGCAGCCCTTGTTTTGGATTGTTTTTTAACCGATTAACCAGTCATGTCTGCTTCAGCTCCTGCCCCCGTATTTGTGGATTGGTTCCGTTCGGTTGCGCCGTATATTCACAAATTTCGCGATCAAACCTTTGTGGTGGGTGTGCCCGGTGAGGCGATTGCACAAGGGCATTTGAGTTCAATAGTGCAAGACTTGGCTTTAATTCAAAGCATGGGCGTGCAAATCGTCATGGTGCATGGCTTTCGTCCGCAAATTAATGAGCAATTGCAAGCCAAGCACTTGCAATCGGTGTTTAGCCATGGCGTTCGCCTGACGGATAGCGCCGCGCTGGATGCCGCGCAAGAGGCCGCGGGTCAGTTGCGTTTCGAGATTGAGGCCGCCTTTAGTCAAGGCCTGCCAAACACCCCGATGGCCGATTCCACCGTTCGCGTGATCTCCGGCAACTTCATTACTGCGCGGCCTATGGGCATTGTCGATGGGATTGATTTCAAGCACTCGGGAGTGGTGCGCAAAGTCGATACGGCTGTCATTCGTCGCACCTTGGATATGGGGGCACTGGTGCTGATTTCGCCTTTTGGTTTTTCGCCTACAGGCGAAGCCTTTAATTTGGCGATGGAGGAGGTGGCTACTTCGGTAGCGATTGCGCTCAAGGCTGA
This sequence comes from uncultured Burkholderiaceae bacterium, assembly GCA_964608575.1. Lineage (GTDB taxonomy): Bacteria > Pseudomonadota > Gammaproteobacteria > Burkholderiales > Burkholderiaceae_C > JAMIFN01. The sequence continues at coordinate 2,849 of CAZSPW010000091.1, forward strand.
CAAATTGATTTTTCTCTCAGAAATTGATGGCATTCGAGTGCAGCCTTTTGCGCCAGAAGCGGAAGACAACCCGATCGATACCGAATTGTCTTTGGCTGACGCGCGCCGTTTGTTGGCAGCATTGCCGCCAGATAAAGAGCGCTTGGCTGACCTCAACCCGTCTGCGCCTGATTTTTATTTGCGCCACTGTGTCAAAGCGTGCGTGGGCGGGGTTGAGCGTTCACACATCATTCCGTTTGCCAAAAATGGTGCGATTTTGCAAGAAATTTATGTGCACGATGGTATCGGTACCATGGTGGTGGATGAGAAGCTCGAGGAGTTGCGCCCCGCTACCGCTGACGATGTGGCCGCCATTGTGCAACTGATTGAACCATTCGAAGAAGATGGCACCATGATCAAGCGCAGTCGCAAAGATATTGAGCGCGACATTGCCTATTACAGCGTGATCGACCATGACGGCGTGATTTTTGGCTGCGCCGCGCTCTATCCTTATCCCGATCAGGGTACCGGTGAAATGGCCTCAGTCACGGTAAGCCCCAATGCGCAAGGTAAAGGCGATGGCGAACGCCTGCTAAAGCATATTGAGCAGCGCGCCCGTGCCTTGGGTCTGAAAAGTATTTTTGTACTGTCCACCCGCACTATGCATTGGTTTATGAAGCGTGGCTTCAAAGAAGTGGGGATTGATTGGTTGCCCGAAAGTAAGCGCAAAAAATACAACGCTGATAGGCGCAGTAAGGTGTTTGTTAAAAGCCTTGTGTAAAGCGTGCATCAGCCACTCTTGAAAGCTGGCTCCGAACGCAGGGTTGTGCGCGCGCAGGACAATAGGCGCACAAGCAAGCATGAAGAGCCATCAGATCCACCCATCTCCGACTAGATGCTTACTTCAGTGGCTATCAACATGGAGCACGCCTGAAGTATTTTTGACATGGCGCACGATGTTTTCGTAATGGGCTAAATCGCGCACGCTGACCATAAAACGCAGTTCAGCCGTGTGATCCACACTGGCTTTGCCTAAGCTGACATTGGTAATGTCGCCCTCGGCGCGGGCAATTTCGGTGGTGAGCGCAGCCAACATGCCAGTGTGGTTGGTGAAGGTGACAATCAAGGGCTTTTCAAAGCGGCGCACAGGTTCATCGGCCCATGCGGCCGAGATGAAGTTTTCTGCATTGCGTTTGCGTAGTTTGCTAGCTGTGCGGCAGTTCAAGGTATGGATGTGTACCCCTTCGCCTTGCCCTAAATGCCCGATGATGCGCTCTCCAGGTATAGGCCAGCAGCAAGGCTCAAAGAACATCACGGCTGTTTCACTGCCGTCGATCACCAGGCTTTGGTTGTTGTGGCTCTGGCCTTCTTCCTCGGCAGCAAAGCGTGCGCGTGATAGCAGCACTGGATCAGGTTTTTCGCCCAGTTCGTGCAGCAGCATGACCAGGCGCTTGGCCACCACGCTAGCGATGCGTTTGCCCATACACAGCTCGGTGTAGAGGTCGGGCAGGGATTTATTTCCCGTGAATTTGACCAATTTATCCCACATGGCGCTGTGCGCGGCATCTTCAGCGGGTAAGCGTTCATAGCCTTCGGCGCGCACAGCCTGCGCCAGCAATTTGCGCCCCAAGGCTTGTGCTTGGTCGCTTTGCATGTTTTTCAGGTGGTTGCGAATCGCCGCACGGGCTCGCCCTGTGCGCACAAAAGACAGCCAAGCGGGATTTGGTGCAGGGCTGGGACCGGTAATGACTTCTACTGTGTCGCCGTTTTTTACCTCGTGGCGCAGTGGGACTTGGCTGTCGTTGATTTTGGCTGCTACGGTCTTATCGCCCACATTGCTGTGAATGGCGTAGGCAAAATCCACCACCGTGGCGCCGCGCGGCAGGCTGATGATTTCGCCCTTGGGCGTCATGACATAAACATCGTCGGGGAAGAGGTCGATGCGCACATGCTCCCAAAACTCCGCCGCGTCTTTGGTGCTTTGCTGAATATCCATCAGCGACTGCAGCCATTCGGTGGAGACGCGTTCATTGTCATTACCCATTTCGGTATGGGTTTTGTAGAGCCAATGCGCGGCAACACCGCTATCGGCGATTTTGTGCATGGCAAAACTGCGCAATTGCACTTCAATATTCATGCCAGCCGGACCACTAACAACGGTATGTAAAGACTGATAACCATTGGGCTTGGGAATGGCGATGTAGTCTTTAAATTTCCCAGGTAGTGGTTTGTAGAGTTGATGCACTACCCCCAGTGCGGTGTAGCAATCGCGCAGGGTGGGTAGCAAGATGCGCAGGCCATACACATCCAAAACTTCGCTAAAGCTCAGCTGCTTCTCGCGCATCTTGGTGTAGATGGAGTACAGCGATTTCTCGCGCCCGCTGATATCGGCGGGCATATCTGCTTGAACAAAGGCATTTTGAATTTCTGTGAGTGCACGCTGGATGCCATCGCGTTTGCGCCCTTTGGCCGTAGCTAAGGCTTTTTGTAAAACGCTATAGCGCCAAGGGTGCAGGCTGCGCAAAGCTAAATCTTGTAACTCATTAAAAGCACCATTGAGCCCTAAGCGACTGGCCAGCGGCGCGTAAATATCCATGGTTTCGCGGGCGATGCGCTCGCGTTTTTCGCGTTTCATCAGGTGCAGGCTGCGCATATTGTGGATGCGATCAGCGAGTTTGACCAAAATCACGCGCACATCACGCGCCATAGCCAGCAACATTTTGCGAAAAGATTCTGCTTGGCTTTCTTCTTTGGTAGCAAATTGGATTTTGTCTAATTTGGTTAAACCATCGACTAAATCTGCTACTGCGCCTCCGAATTTTTCTGCAATATCTGTTTTGCTGACACCACAATCTTCCATGGTGTCGTGCAACAGCGCGGCAATGATGGCTGAGGCATCTAGCCGCCAGACTGTGCATTGTTCAGCCACGGCAATAGGGTGGGTGATGTAAGGCTCGCCTGTTTGCCGTTTTTGTCCTGCATGGGCCGCATCGGCTAGGCGATAGGCGCTGCGTACCAGTTCAATATCCGCCGCTTCTAAGTAATCGAGCTTGCTGAGCAAATGGGCAAAACTGGCCGCACTGGCCAAAGCAGCCTCCTGCTCGGCCAAGTTGCGGGTGGGGGCTGGGCTTTCATCAAAATGCGACATGATTTTATTGTCGCACGGCGGGCAGCGTATTCTCAGCAACTTTTAAAATGGCGCACTATGACTGTTGCAATTGATATTCAAGACCTGCGTAAGCGCTATGCAGGCGCTGCTCACCCTGCATTAGATGGCGTCAATTTAGCCATTCAAGAAGGCGAATTTTTTGGGCTGCTTGGCCCCAATGGTGCGGGTAAAACCACGCTGATCAGCATATTGGCTGGGTTGCTTTCGCCTACGAGTGGGCATATCCGAGTTTTGGGCTTGGATGTGCAGAGTCAAGCCTTGGCTGCTAGGCGGCTATTGGGCATCGTGCCGCAAGAGCTGGTGTTCGATCCCTTCTTTACTGTGCGCGAGGCCTTGCATTTTCAATCGGGTTACTTCGGTGTGAAAAACAATGGCGGCTGGATAGACGAAATTTTGCACGGATTAGGTTTGGCAGATAAAGCCAACACCAATATGCGTCAGCTCTCAGGTGGTATGAAGCGTCGTATGTTGGTTGCCCAAGCCTTGGTGCATAAACCACCTGTCATTGTGTTGGACGAGCCCACGGCAGGCGTGGATGTGGAGCTGCGTCAAACTCTGTGGCAATTTGTCAGTGGCTTGAATAAGCGCGGTCATACGGTGTTGCTGACCACGCATTATTTAGAAGAGGCAGAAGCCCTGTGCGGGCGCTTGGCTATGCTGAAAGCCGGTCGCTTACTGGCGCTGGCGCCTACTTCGCAATTGTTGGCCAATTGCCAAAGCCAAATCCTATCCTTTAAAACCGATCACGCGCTGCCGTCACAATTGTTAGCGCAAGCTAGGGTGACGGGGCGAATTGTGCACTTGCCTGTGGCGCATAGCCAAGATTTAGAGCCTACGCTGAGAACCTTGCGCGAAGCTGGGGTACAGCTCGAAGATATTGAAATCCGCAAAGCGGATTTGGAAGAGGTTTTCCTGCGCGTTATGGCAGGGCAGGGCATGGGGCAGAATTTATTAGAGGATGCAGGGCAAGGAGGTGCTGCATGATAGTGACGCATTTAAGCGGCTGGCAAGTGCTGCTGTATAAGGAAATTTTGCGTTTTTGCAAGGTTGGGCTGCAAACCATTGCCGCGCCGGTGATGACGGC
>CAZSPW010000092.1:0-6963 GCA_964608575.1 uncultured Burkholderiaceae bacterium
GCCAATTGCCGGCGCGATACTGGTAAAAGTTCAGGGATACCCTGCAAACGCACGGCCCACATTTCCTCGCCGTGGTGTTGTTTTTCTAAAGCTACCAGAGCATGCTTGGCCACCAAAATGCTGCGGTGGGTGCGCAGCAGCACATCGCCATATAACTGTTCCATTTCATTCAAGCTGCGATCGAGTAGATGGCTGCCAGCCAAGGTGCGCACGGTCAGATATTTCAATTCAGCGCGTAAGTACAACACCTGCGCCAAGGGCAGGCGCAAGACCCGCCCGCGCTCTTGAATCACCAAGACTTTCTCCTCGCTCGCATCGGCTGGCCCAGGCTGGGCGCTGGGCGATTGACGCAGGATTTTTGCCAGGGTTTGCGTCAATCTGGCTGCGGTAACGGGCTTGCTCAAATAATCAATCGCATCCAGCTCAAACGCTTGCAGCGCATGTTCAGCATGGGCACTGACAAAAATCAAGAGCGGCGCATGGGGCAGTTGCTGCAGCTCACGGGCCAGTTGCAGCCCGCTGGCGCCTGGCATATGCACATCTAAAAACAAGACATCAAAATGCTGTTTATGCAACAGGGCTATGGCTTGCAAGGCGTCTTGCGCCTGCGTTACTTCCATATGCGCCAGCCCGGCAAAATCCAAACTGCTGAGGCTATTTGGGCTAGCCGCTTGCTCTTGCACGACATCCTCTAGCAAGTTTTGCAAGCGCGCACGCGCCAAGGCTTCATCATCAACGATCAATACACGCACAGCGGCATCCTCCATCCCAGTACTGCGCAGCTTTGTAGCACAAAGCTCGCGCAAAACCGCACACGGTATGGGGATAGGTACACAAAGGCAGACGAGCGGCCTAGAATCAAAGCGAACTTTCTTGCATTTATAAAGGGAAAATCATGAGCGATATTTGGCTGTCCAGCTTAATCACAGAAACCCCACAACAAGGCTTTGAGCTGGCCATCACTCTCAGCCGTAGAGGCGTAAAGTACACCCAGCCCGATGTGGATACCTTAAAAAAACTGCGCCCTGATTACGCCAATAGCGCCGAGGCGCTTACTGCTGCTTCGCATGTGGTGGCAGTGAATTTTCAAACAGTGGCTGCAGCGAATCATTACTGGCGTAAATAAAGCTGCCCTCAGAGCCGATTGACACCAGTAGCCCAAAAGCTGACTACACTCGACACGATTGAAAAAAACACCATTGGAGAGTGCTTTTGTTAGACAAAATTCGTGTCGGCTTAGTCGACGACCATGCGATTGTGCGCGCAGGGCTGCAGCAATTTTTTGCTGATCTAGGCGATATTGATGTAGTGGGCCAGGCCGATAGTGGCCGCGCTGCCATTGATTTGGTACGCACCTGCCCTATGGATGTGCTGTTGATGGATTTGTCTATGCCGGGGCAAACTGGATTGGATGCTTTGGCGATGATTCGCGCCAAAGCACCAGATTTAAAGGTGTTGGTACTCAGCAGCTACCCCGAAGAGCATTACGCGCAACATTTACTGCGTTTGGGCGCGCAAGGGTATTTGAACAAGCAGTGTGAGCCTGAAGAAATTGCGACTGCCGTGCGTGCGGTGGCCAAAGGGCAAAACTATTTATCTAGCCGCATGCAGGCTTTACAAGGACAACAAAGTGGCCAAGTCGAGCAGCGCCCGGTACACGAGTTGTTGTCTGATCGCGAGTTTCAAGTTTTTTTGCGCTTAGCGAAAGGGCAGGGCGTAAGCCAAATTGGTGAGGATTTATCGCTGAGCGTGAAGACTGTGAGCACCTATCGCACGCGCCTGTTAGAGAAAATGAATTTAAGCAGTAATAGCGATTTGACTTATTACGCTCTTAAAAACCAACTGTTGGATTAATATCAAGTGCTTGCTGGCACATGCTTTAAGTGCTGGCCTGAGCTGTTACACGCTGACGCAAGAACGCGAAAAACGCTTCAATTTCTTGGGTTTTGTCGAATACCGCCTGTGCGCCCAATCGTAAGCATTGCTGGCGGATTTCATGTCCGACATAGTTCGAGAGCACAAGGATTTGCTTCATCGGGTAGTGCGCTGAAATGCTGGATAAAACGCCTAAGCCAGTACCTGTTTTTAGAAAAAGATCAATCACCACGGCATCCCAAGCCTGTAAGTTGTGATGTAACCAATGCAGGGCTTCGGTTTCACTGCTGCTATGCCCAGCCCATTGGGCCTGCGGAATGTCGTGCAGCGCACTGCGCAGATTTTCCAAAATCAGAGGGTTATCTTCTACCCAATAAAACCGCATGCTGATGGCCTATCTTTGTGTTTAACTATGCCCAAGATTTTCAGCGCAGACGCTGCTGTTTTACGGCAAGAGCGTTGTAGGAATAGAGCGCAAAATTTTCAGCTGCTTGATCAAAGCATTTGCTTTAACTTTTCGGGTACTTGTCCTTGCAAGCTTTGCCAAGCCTGACGACGCAAGCCTGGGCTGAGGACGAATAAAGCCCCTAGGGCGCTAGCGGCACTTAAGCTCAGCCAAGGGTGCTGGCGCACCAAGCTTTGTGCCAAGGGTGCGACTTGTTCGTAAGCTTGTTTGACAGGGTGCTGTTGCCAGGCTTGCTCTAGGCCAGCAGCCCCCAGGGCAGCAAAAATTTTTAGGCTTTCACTACTTGCTGCACTTTCCATAGCTTTTTGGGCAGTGTTGGCGGCCTGATCGCCTTTTTTTGTGTTTAAAAAATCACAAATGGCTTGGCGGTTTCTGGCAATCTCATCCATGGCCTAACCCTCGGTTTTCTTTTGTGCCAGAGCGCGCAACAGCGCAAAATCAGCTTGTGCTTGGCGTTTGAGTTCACTCTCAGCACTGTGGCGCTGCAATGCTCGCCACGACAAAAATAATAAAAGCAGCGCTAAGGCTAACAGCGCTGCTGGTGCGGCGTAAAGCCAGAAGCGCTCGGTGACAACGGGTAGTGCGCTATCGAGCATCAAGGCAAAAGCCAGTAAAGCTAAAGCCAGGGCAAACAAAAAAGCGCCTAAGACTAAGCCTAGCAAGGCTTTACTTAAGCTTTGTTTAGCAGCATGAATTTCGCGCCCAGCTTGTTGTGCGTATGCTTCAATATGGTTAAGCAACAAATCAGGACGGCGAAAAAACAATTGCGCCAATTTTGCCCACATAGGCTCTTCCCTTTTAGTCAATCGGAGTAAATTCCGCAGCACGATACAAATGGCAGGATAAGCTGCCATTTTTTGTCGTGCTTGAGCCCTCAATCGTCGCGACGACGCCCGCCCGCAGCCAAGAGCACCAAACTGGCAACCACGGCACCGATGCCCGCAGCAATGGCCACGGCTTGCAAAGGCTTGTCTTGCACATAGGCTTCGGCTTGGCCGCGATAATGCTGCGCTTTTTCGCGAGCGATATCGCGGTACTCTTGCGCTTTGGCTGCACCCTCGTGTAAATAGTGGCTACCACGATCGGCCAAAGTGTCTAAAGTTGAACGCGTTTTGTCGCTGGCGTTTTCATACGCCTCACTGGCTTTTTCGCTCAGGCGCACAGTGCCATCGACGGTTTTGTCAATCACACGCGTAGTGGCCTGCGCTGCACTATCGACTAGACCATGCGCGGTTTCTTTGATTTGTTCTGGGTTGGGTTTGGAGAACATAACGCTTTCCTTTCATTAGAGATGCACAAGAGAGAACGCTACACCATCATAAGCAAGAAAGTAACGAATGTGAATCACGAACTGCTGAATTTTTGATGAGCAACAGCCTTCTACAATCAGGCACTATGAAAACGCTTGCGCTCGCCGATTTATTATTTACCCAAGGTTTTGGTACACGGCGCATATGCGCTGGCTTGGTACAACAAGGATTGGTCAGCGTAGCGGGCCAAAGCATCACCGATGCATCTGCACCAATAGCTGCAGCAGACGGTCTGGCGTTCAGCGTGCAAGGACAGCAATGGCGCTATTACGAATATGCAACCGTCATATTACATAAACCTGCTGGCTATGAGTGTTCGCAAAAGCCATCGGCTTGGCCTTCCATTTACAGCCTATTGCCCATGCCGCTGCGTATGCGCCCATCAAAAGGCAAACAAATGGGGGTACAAGCGATTGGGCGCTTGGATCAAGACACTACAGGCCTTTTGGTTTTGACTGATAACGGACAGCTTTTGCATCGTATGGCAGCTCCTAAGCACCATGTCCCTAAGGTTTATCAAGTGCAGTGCAAACACGCGATGACCTCGGCGCAAGTCGATCAACTTTTGGCCGGTGTGGTTCTAGACGACGACCCTAAACCTGTGCGCGCCAGTGCCTGCAGCCTAAGCGGCGAGCGCCGCCTAGATTTGACACTGGCGCAAGGCAAATACCACCAAGTCAAACGCATGGTCGCAGCAGTAGGCAACCGTGTAGAAGCTTTGCACCGCAGCCAAATCGGGCAATTGCATCTGCCCTCAGATTTGCCTGCAGGGCAGTGGCGTTGGCTAACTGCAGAAGAGATCACTGCGATGCAGCAAAAGCAATAGGCGCTTCTATAACCTCGTAAAATAACAGAATCATTTTGGCTTTTTAGGCCGTAGAAACTGCCTGAACAGCTCATTTTTTAGTAGCAAACCCAGCATGAACGATTTGCCCAATTACCACTATCCTGATGCCCGTGGGCACTTTGGCCCTTATGGCGGCAGCTTTACCAGCGAAACATTGACACAAGCCATCATAGAACTACGCGAGGCTTATGCACACTACCAAAACGATCCTGAATTTATTGCTGAGTTTGAGCGCGAACTCAAGCATTTTGTTGGTCGTCCCTCGCCTGTTTACCATGCCCAGCGCATGAGTGAGGATTTAGGCGGCGCACAAATCTATCTCAAGCGCGAAGACCTGAACCACACGGGCGCACACAAAGTCAACAACACCGTAGGGCAAGCGCTGCTGGCTAAACGATTAGGCAAAAAACGCATCATTGCAGAAACTGGGGCAGGGCAACACGGCGTGGCCACCGCTACGGTGTGCGCACGCTACGGCATGGAATGCGTGGTTTATATGGGCAGTGTCGATGTGGCACGCCAAGCGCCGAATGTGTTGCGCATGAAGCTTTTGGGCGCCACAGTGGTACCTGTAGAGTCGGGTAGCAAAACCCTCAAAGACGCACTCAACGATGCCATGCGCGACTGGGTGGCGAATGTAGATAACACTTTCTACATCATCGGTACTGTAGCTGGGCCGCATCCATACCCCATGATGGTGCGTGACTTTCAATCTGTGATTGGGCGTGAATGTTTAACGCAAATGCCTGAACATCTGGGCAAGAGCATAGGCCAAAATGGTCAGCCGGATGCGGTCGTGGCTTGTGTCGGCGGTGGCAGTAATGCCATAGGCATTTTTTATCCCTATCTCGCACATCCAGAAGTCAAGCTGTATGGTGTCGAAGCAGGCGGCAAAGGCATAGAAAGCGGGGAACACGCAGCCAGCATCAGCAAAGGCAGCCCTGGCGTACTGCATGGCAATCGTACTTATTTGCTACAGAACGACGATGGTCAAATTATCGAAACCCATTCTGTCAGCGCGGGGCTGGATTACCCAGGTGTGGGCCCCGAGCACGCTTGGCTGCATGATCAAAAATTAGCCCGCTATGTCACCATCAATGACGACGAGGCACTGGCCGCTTTTCATTATCTATGCCGAATAGAAGGAATCATTCCTGCGCTTGAATCATCGCATGCCTTAGCCTATGCCATGAAGCTAGCAAAAACTATGCGCAAAGACCAAGCCATTCTCGTCAATCTTTCAGGCCGTGGCGACAAAGACATAGGCACCATTGCCAGCCTGATGGGAGGCGGCATCTGAATCTGGTCTAATGGGCTTGAGCTGCGAATGAGGGCTGCAGTGGCGGCCTTTGTTTTTCATTTAAAAAAATGACAATGTTGATTATGTTAACTAAAAGGCATGAAAGTAAGGAGGCACGAAAATAATGCATCGCCCTTCCTGTATCGCTGCAAATTATTTATGTATGCAGCACAGGCCTTTGTTAAGAGTAAAGTCTGTAACAGCCGATTACACTCAAAATGATGGGCAATAAGATTTCTTCTACGCTCTAGCCGGTCTAGTCCAATATCAAAAACAACAAAAACCAGTGAAAACTTCCAAAGCCTTGGGTGTCGCAAAAAAATAACGGGTATTGGTGCTAAACACTATATTCAAAACAAATTCTTTGTCGCACCATGCCGACCATTCATTGGAAAGAAGGAGGGCTGATCGATGAAAAACCTCATTCTGGCTTGTTTGATGTTGGCAGCTACTAGTGCTTGGGCACAAGAAAAGCAATTAATTTGTACCTATGATGGCATGGTAACGCTAGAGGAAAAGGGCTTTTGGCTGCAATCCAAACAAGATAAGAGCTGGTACAAAATTCAAGGGGTTAATGTTGTCAAAAGCTACCGCCCAACCGAAGGCGAGATTTGTGTTTATAAATAGTCGCGGCCTGCTTTAGCGGCTGCGTTGTTTCATCGCGCGTTCGACTTCGCGCTTACCTTCGCGGTCTTTGATTGTGTCCCGTTTGTCATATTCAGCCTTGCCTTTAGCTAACGCTAATTCGCATTTGACGCGGCCATTCTTCCAATGCAAGTTGATAGGCACCAATGTGTAGCCTTTTTGCTCGACCTTGCCCATTAATCGACGAATTTCATCTTTATGCATGAGCAGCTTTTTGGTGCGGTCAGGCACCGTGGTGGTGTGCGTGCTGGCACTGCGTAGTGGGTTTATTTGGCAGCCAATTAAGAACATTTCGCCGTCACGGATGTGGATGTAGCCATCTGTCAGCTGCACTTTGCCGTTGCGTATGGCTTTGATTTCCCAGCCTTGCAGCACCATGCCAGCCTCGTGACGCTCTTCAAAGAAGTAGTTGAACGCGGCTTTTTTGTTATCGGCAATGCGCCCATCAGTGCGTGTTGGGTTACTTGTTTTTTTATTGGATTTGTTAGCTGAAGACATGCGAGGGGCGATAGCGATAGGG
>CAZSPW010000093.1:0-6955 GCA_964608575.1 uncultured Burkholderiaceae bacterium
GTTTTTCTGCTTAGCCATGGCTGCGCTCAACGCCTACATCGTGCTTTTTCAAACCTATGACCAGTGGATGGATTTCAAACTTTGGAGTCGCTTGATTTGGCTGGCTTTTGCCTTAATGCAAGGTATTTATATTGCCAAACATTTGCCGCCAGATTCGCCAACAGGAAATACCCCTACATGAGCGCCAGTACATACACTATTGCCGATATCCATGCGCATTTATTGAGCCAATTCCCCCAAGCTCAGCTACAAGTGATAGATGAGAGCGCAGCACATGCCGGGCACACAGGTAACCCGCATGGCGATGCCATCAGCCACATCAAGATACAACTGCGCTCGCACAGCTTTGCACAAATGCGCACCTTGGCGCAACATCGCGCTGTGCACAATGCGCTTGCACCTTTTTACGCCCAAGGATTACATGCTGTGGTGTTAGACACTGCAGCACTTTAAATACCTTCCTCTTTTTGCAACAGAGCACATGCCTAAACCTTTGTAATATCTGCGATACTGCAAAACTCTTCAAACGCTCCTCCCATTTCCCCTCCGTCTCTTCCATACCCTGACTTAACCCTTAGAAAGCCTGCTATGAAAAAGCTTCTTACCACGGTGGCACTGGCCGCCATCTTGGCCAGCGCGGCGCAAGCCCAAAATGTTGCCGTTGTTAATGGCAAAGCGATTCCAACCAGCCGCTTAGATGCCGCAGTTGCCAGCGTCATAGCACGCAACCCAGCAGCTGCAGACATTACGCCAGAGCAAAAAACCGAGCTGCGTAAAAACATCAGTGACCAACTGATCAAACAAGAAATCTTGGCGCAAGAGGCGCAAAAACTGGGCTTAGAAAATTCAGCCGCCTACAAAAATGCTATGGAAATGGCGCGTCAAGGTGTCTTAGTCAATCTGCTGGTTGAAGATTTCGCCAAAAAGAATAAAGCCACAGATACTGAAACCAAAGCCGAATACGATCGCGTAGTAGCCCTCAACCAAAGTAGTGGCAAAGAGTACAAATCGCGTCACATCTTGGTCGAAGACGAAAAGCAAGCAAAAGATTTGATTGCCCAATTGAATAAAGGGGCAAAATTCGATGCTTTGGCCAAAAAATACTCTAAAGACCCTGGCTCAGGCGCGCAAGGCGGTGATTTGGGCTGGGCTGATCCTGCGGGCTATGTACCAGAATTTGCTGCCGCACTCAAAGGCTTAGAAAAAGGCAAGATGACGCAAACCCCAGTCCAATCTTCTTTTGGCTACCACATCATCAAGCTCGACGACATTCGTGATGCACAAAAACCGCAAATCCCACCGTATGACGAAGTCAAAGATCGCATTGCCCAGCAAATGCTAAGCCAAAAAATCCAAGCTTTCGAAAACGGCTTACGCGAAAAAGCCAGCATTAAGTAAAGGGTTTATTCCCGCTACTTACAGCGCCCCGCCAATTAGGTGGGGCTTTTTATTGCTATAATGCGCGCTTCGTGTTTTGTCCTAGGCAGTTGCAGCCTAAGCAAAAACCGAAGCATAAAAAAGCCGCGCACACACTCAGAGGCAAAGAGCCTTATGTGCGCGAGGTGCGATCGCTTGACAAAGAAGCTTTCGTGATTATTAACCGCTAAAAAGGAGTGCTTTTATGGCACGCGTCTGCGAAGTAACGGGCAAAGGCCCAATGGTGGGCAACAATGTCTCCCACGCCAACAATAAAACCAAACGCCGCTTCATGCCCAATCTGCAATATCGTCGCTTTTGGGTTGAGAGCGAAAACCGCTGGGTGCGCTTGCGCGTGACCAATGCGGCCTTGCGCCTGATCGATAAAAAAGGCATTGATGCCGTGCTCGCCGACTTGCGCGCACGCGGTCAAGCGTAATTTCAGGCATCAACAGTAAAGGATACTCATCATGGCAGCAAAAGGCGGTCGCGAGAAAATCAAACTCGAATCTACAGCTGGTACTGGTCACTTCTATACCACCACCAAAAACAAAAAAACCATGCCCGAGAAAATGGCGATCATGAAATTTGATCCCAAAGCGCGTAAGCATGTTGAATACAAAGAAACCAAACTGAAGTAATTCCAGCGCGATTTCTAACAAAGCCTAGTGTCTCCACTGGGCTTTTTTATTTTTATAAGCCTTTTTTGGAGTTTAGGCCGTAAAACCTGCCTGAGTAGCTACGCTTTTAATAGCAAAAATAAAAAGCCCTAGGCCGAAACCTAGGGCTTTTGTCTTAGAGGAAACTACCCGCTTAAAGCTTAACGGTATCAGCCTTGGCTTCAAACTCGGGCATTTCATTGAAGTTCATATAACGGTAGATTTTGTCGCCTTCTTTATTGATGACGCCAATATCAGCCAGATATTCTTCCTTCGTAGGAATACGGCCCAAGCGCGAACAGATGGCAGACAGCTCGGCACTACCCAAATACACATTGGTATTTTTGCCCAAGCGATTCGGGAAGTTGCGCGTAGAAGTGGACATCACCGTTGCGCCCTCACGCACCTGCGCTTGATTGCCCATGCACAACGAGCAGCCTGGCATTTCCGTACGCGCCCCAGCAGTGCCAAACACACCGTAATGGCCCTCTTCGGTCAACTGCTGTTGATCCATTTTGGTTGGCGGCGCGATCCAAAGTTTCACAGGGATATCGCGTTTACCTTCCAATAATTTAGAGGCTGCACGGAAATGCCCAATATTGGTCATGCAAGAACCGATAAACACCTCGTCAATTTTCGCACCCGCGACATCAGAGAGGGTTTTTGCATCATCCGGGTCATTCGGGCAGCACACAATAGGCTCGGTAATTTCGGCCAGATCAATCTCAATCACCGCAGCGTATTCAGCATCGCTATCTGCCTTCATTAGCTTAGGTGCTTGCAGCCATTTTTCCATCTCTTTGATGCGACGCGCCAGCGTGCGCGCATCGGCGTAGCCATCGGCAATCATATTCTTCAAGAGTACGATATTGGATTTGAGGTATTCGACTACTGGGTCAGTATTCAAAGCCACCGTACAACCTGCGGCTGAGCGCTCGGCAGAGGCATCGGCCAATTCAAAGGCTTGTTCGATTTTCAAGTCTGGCAAGCCTTCAATTTCGAGAATGCGACCAGAGAAAATATTTTTCTTGCCAGCTTTTGCCACAGTCAACAAACCTTGTTTGATGGCGTAGAGTGGAATGGCATGCACTAAATCACGCAGAGTCACACCAGGCTGCATCTTGCCCTTAAAGCGCACCAATACACTTTCAGGCATATCCAGCGGCATAACGCCTGTAGCGGCAGCAAAGGCCACCAAGCCAGAACCCGCAGGGAAGCTGATACCGATAGGAAAACGCGTATGGCTATCACCGCCTGTACCTACCGTATCGGGCAACAACATGCGATTGAGCCAACTGTGAATAATGCCATCGCCAGGGCGCAGTGCTACACCACCGCGGGTAGAAATAAACTCCGGCAGCTCGTGGTGGGTTTTTACATCCACGGGTTTAGGATAGGCTGCGGTGTGACAGAAAGATTGCATCACCAAATCGGCGCTAAAGCCTAGGCATGCCAAGTCTTTCAACTCGTCACGCGTCATCGGGCCAGTAGTGTCTTGGCTCCCCACGGATGTCATGCGTGGTTCGCAGTAAGTGCCAGGGCGGATACCCTTGCCTTCAGGCAGACCGCAGGCTTTGCCCACCATTTTTTGCGCCAGCGTAAAGCCTTTGCCTGAATCAGCAGGAGCTTGCGGCAGGCGGAACAAGGTGGAGGGTGGCAAACCCAGCGCTTCACGCGCTTTAGTCGTCAGGCCACGGCCAATGATCAGGGGGATACGGCCCCCAGCGCGAACTTCGTCAAACAGCACCTCGCTCTTGACTTCAAACTCCGCAATCACTACGCCATCCTTGAGCGCCTTGCCCTCGTAGGGGCGCAGCTCAATCACATCGCCCATATGCATTTGGCTAACATCCAACTCGATGGGCAGAGCACCCGAATCTTCCATAGTGTTATAGAAGATAGGAGCAATTTTGCCGCCTAAGGTAACGCCACCGAATTTTTTATTGGGAATGTAAGGAATATCCTCGCCCGTCCACCACAGCACGCTATTGGTAGCCGATTTACGGCTAGAGCCTGTACCCACCACATCACCCACATAGGCCACGGTATGGCCTTTTGCGGCCAGATCTTGCAACATTTTTACTGGGCCGCGTTTGCCGTCTTCTTCGGGCTTGAAGGGGGCATCAGCACGGGTGTTTTTCAGCATAGCCAGCGCGTGCAGGGGAATGTCTGGACGGCTCCAAGCGTCAGGTGCGGGCGACAAATCGTCAGTATTGGTCTCGCCCGGCACCTTAAAGACTGTCAGCGTCATACTCTGCGGCACTTCTGGGCGGGAAGTAAACCATTCAGCCTCCGCCCAGCTTTGCAATACTGCCTTGGCATGGGTATTGCCTTTGTCGGCCTTGTCCTTCACATCGTGGAATTGGTCAAACATCAAGAGCGTGTGCTTCAGCGCCTCAGCCGCTTGGGCTGCAATAGCCGTATCCGCATCGTCTAGTAAATCGATCAATGGCGAAAGGTTATAGCCGCCTAGCATCGTGCCTAGCAGCTTGGTCGCCAATTTACGGTCTATCAGCACGCATTTTTCTTTGCCTAAAGCTACTGCTGCCAGATAGGAGGCTTTGACTTTGGCAGCGTCGTCCACACCAGCGGGTACGCGATGGGTCATCAGATCGAGTAAAAACTCGCCCTCGCCAGCTGGTGGATTTTTGAGCAATTCAATCACATCAGCGGTTTGCTGCGCTGTCAGAGGCAGCGGTGGAATACCCAGTTGGGCGCGTTCTGCCACATGGGCGCGGTAGGCTTCTAGCATTTTTTTCTCCTAGTGTACAAACTCTAAACAAACAATTATTTACCCTGACCCATGATGGCTGCGGCATCTTGCTCGGAGCGTTTGCTCGGCAGCTCACTGACTACGGCGGGCGGCACTTCGACTAAACGCAGCACAGGCATAGCTTGGTTTTGAGGGTCTTGGGCGATAGGCTGAGCCGCAGCAACTGCTGGCGCAGAAGGTCGGGCATGACCACTATCGAATATCGAGGGGCTAGGGTTGCGCAACATCTCTGCAGCAATGATTTTTTGGCTTTCGCTCATGCAGCCGTCAGCCAAACGACGACTTTGCTTGGGCGCGATCAGCATGGATTTATTCGCCAATTGCAACCAGACAATGCCGCCTGCATTGCTTTCCAAACGCACCGCCCCCGTAATGCTTACACGCGGGCTAACTCGGTAATGTTGGCCACGATTGCTAAGAACAAAGTAACCAGGCTTGTCCGCTTGCGCGGTCACGGTCACGGCACCACCCTCGTCACAACTGAAAGTGCCCTCATCCACCCATTTAGCAAATTTTTGCTCTTGCGCATCCAGTTCGCGGTCGCTGGCGCTAGCCTCAGCCGCATCTTGCGCGCTTTGCGACAAGGGTGCAGGAATATGAACTGCCTTGCTTTTGCTCGGCTTACTCGCCTTGGTTTTGGCTGCGGATTTCTTCGCTGGGGCTTTGGCTGTCGTGTTTTTGGCTGGCGCTTTATTCGCGCTCGCGGCCATGGCAGCACTGGTGCCTAAAGACAAAACCGCGCACATTAAGGCACTGATAGCAACTCGCATAAGCAACGCTCCTCTAATATTTGGAAATCAGGTGTGCGGGCTTTCTTGCCCACGCTTTATCTAGGGATTTTCTCACCTTTTGCCACGCAGACAGGGGGCAGTTGGCATAAAGACCTGCAATACATTGCGAAGCTTGTGAAATTTTTCCAAATTGCTCTTTTTTTATGAGCGACTTGGGCAGGTTTAAACAAGGAAGTTTTGCAAATCTGCCTTACAAATCTCTTCAATTTAAGCAAACCATGCCCGCACCCCTGAGGGCAGGCTCAAGCCTGTTGCATGGGCTTTTTCCAGAATCTGCCAATAGTAGCGAAAGCTGGCTCTGTCGTGCAACTTGCCCTCAAAGCTGATAGGCCCCCAATCGGCAGCTTGCGCTGCCAAAGTGATGGCTGCGGCTTTTTCCACTTCATCGTTTTTGGGCTGCAGCGCGGCAATGATGGGGCGCACTTGCGCGGGATGGATAGACCACATGCGTGTATAGCCCAACTCGGCACTCGCGCGCTCTGCCGCAGCTTGCATGGCTGCACTGTCTTTGAATTCCGTCACCACACAGTGGCTGGGCACTTTGCCATAAGCATGACAAGCCGCTGCAATTTCCAATTTGGCGCGCAATACCAAGGGATGGGTAAATTGGCCAGCCACGCCCATGGCGCTATCCGGGATCGCGCCGTTATGGCTGCTGACGAAATCCATCAGGCCAAAGCTAATCGACTGCAGGCGCGGGTGTGCCGCAATCGCAAATGCGTTTTTCACGCCCAGTGAGGACTCCACCAACACATGCAGAGGCAAATTTTTCCCGCCTGCGCTATCGACCAAATCCACGGCGCGTTGCAAGTCGGCCAGGCTATCGACTTTGGGGATCATCAGATGGCAGAGCTTGTCGCCCACAGCAGAGACGATGGTTTGAATATCAGCGGCAAAACTAGGGTGATCGACAGCGTGCACCCGCACCGCCACACGGCGGCCTATGGCACCCTTGGCACCCGCAAGCTTCCAATCCAGGTTTTGCAGCATCTGCACTACTAAGGCCGCGTGTTCGGCCTCTTGCCCAACAGGGGCACCGTCTTCACAATCGAGCGTCACATCCATAACGCAAGCGCCCAGCTCGCGTATCAGATCAGCTTGCAATTGCAGGGATTTAGCCATGCGCTCGGGCACGCCACTATAGTGATCAACCACGGGCAAGGCTGCCCCTGCGCCTTGCGCGCCTAGCAAAATAGTACGGGGATGGGTGGGTAAATCATGGGGAGTATGCATAACAGCCCTATTGTCGCTATAAACGAGCCAACAAAATCAGCCCCTGAGTTTTTGTAAGCAATTTTCTGCCTCGTGCATGATAT
>CAZSPW010000094.1:0-6906 GCA_964608575.1 uncultured Burkholderiaceae bacterium
TTATCGACATCGTCGGTCGTGAAATTTTAGACAGCCGTGGCAACCCCACGGTGGAATGT
This sequence comes from uncultured Burkholderiaceae bacterium, assembly GCA_964608575.1. Lineage (GTDB taxonomy): Bacteria > Pseudomonadota > Gammaproteobacteria > Burkholderiales > Burkholderiaceae_C > JAMIFN01. The sequence continues at coordinate 60 of CAZSPW010000094.1, forward strand.
GATGTGCTGCTGGAAAGCGGCGTCATGGGGCGCGCGGCTGTGCCCAGCGGCGCTTCTACAGGTTCACGCGAAGCCATTGAGCTGCGCGACGGCGACAAAAACCGTTATTTGGGCAAGGGCGTGTTGAAAGCCGTGGAACACATCAACGGCGAAATCACCGAAGCCATTTTGGGTTTGGATGCCTCGGAACAAGCCTTCCTCGACAAAACCTTGATTGAACTCGACGGCACCGAAAACAAATCCCGCTTAGGTGCTAACGCCATGCTGGCCGTGTCTATGGCCGTGGCGCGCGCCGCCGCAGAAGAAGCACAACTGCCGCTGTACCGCTATTTCGGTGGCATGGGTGCAGTGCAAATGCCCGTGCCCATGATGAATGTCATCAACGGTGGCGCGCACGCCAACAACACGCTTGACTTGCAAGAGTTCATGATCATCCCCGTGGGTGCGCCCTCTTTCCGCGAAGCCCTGCGCTGGGGCGCGGAAGTCTTCCACGCCCTGAAAAAAATCATCCACGACAAAGGCATGAGCATCGCCGTGGGCGACGAGGGCGGCTTTGCCCCCAATGTGGAGAACCACGAAGCGGCCATCCAACTGATTTTGCAAGCCATCGAGAATGCTGGCTACACCGCAGGCACGCAAATCGCCTTAGGGCTGGACTGCGCTGCCAGCGAGTTCTACAAAGACGGCCAATATGTGCTCGAAGGCGAAGGCGGCCTGAAACTGAGCGCGCAAGCTTGGTGCGATATGCTGGCCACTTGGGTCGATAAATACCCCATCATCAGCATCGAAGACGGCATGCACGAAGGTGACTGGGACGGCTGGGCGCTGCTGACCGAACGCCTAGGCAAAAAAGTGCAATTGGTGGGTGATGATTTGTTCGTGACCAACACCAAGATTTTGAAAGAAGGCATCGAGAAAGGCATCGCCAACTCCATCCTCATCAAAATCAACCAAATCGGCACTTTGTCTGAGACCTTCGCCGCCATTGAAATGGCCAAACGCGCGGGCTACACGGCTGTGATCAGCCATCGCTCTGGCGAAACTGAAGACAACACCATCTCTGACATCGCCGTGGGTTTGAATGCAGGCCAAATCAAAACCGGCTCGCTCAGCCGTTCTGACCGCATGGCCAAATACAACCAATTGCTGCGCATAGAAGAAGACCTGGGCGGCACCGCCGTTTACCCAGGGCGCGAGGCTTTCTACAACTTGAAATAAGCCTAGGCTAAGCCCCCCCAAAAAAAACGGACTTACAAGTCCGTTTTTTTATGGCCATTTTTGCGGTTGTAGACCGCCAAATCTGCCTGGGCAGCTATGCTATTAAAAGCGAATTATCCCTGCGCGTAGCGATTGACTGCAGCAAACAAAGTATCGAGCTGCTCTTGATTGCGTGGGCGAATCAAAATCCCATTGGCTCCTGCGCGTTTGGCTTGCAGTTTTTTAATCGGGCCTGCGCTTTGGCTTAAGAAATACACATTCGGGCGGCTGATGCGGGTATCGCCCGGACGCAAATTCATGGCGGTGCTGACGATGGACTTGCATAGGCCCAAGGCGGCATCAGCTGGAAAACCCATATCAATCAACACGCTGTCGTAAGCCAGCTCATGCGCCATGGTTAGCGCCTCTTGTAAATCTGCCGTTTCTTCCACCAACAATTCATTACCCACCGACAAGACCGCTTTGAGGTAAAGGCGAAAGGTGGTATTGGCATCGACAATCAGCACGCGTTTGCGTTTATCGGGGCTGCGCCCCAGGCTGTCGTCGCCTTGCAAATACAAAATAGGTGCGCTGCGGCCGCTGCTGCCCGAGCCGGAAACATTGAAGTCCGATAAGGCAATAGGTGCGTGCGAATCGGGCGCATCTTCCCCTATAGGCAGAGTCGAGACAAATTCAGGCGCAGCGGTTTTGCTGGCAGCGGCCACCATATCGCTGGGCGTTTGCCTAGGAGCCGCTTCTAGCTCCTCTTGGTTTTGGGTACTGACAAAATCCGAAGGCGGCATCGTAGGTGCGTGACGCGCAATAATCGTATCCATCTGCTGCAATACGGCCATCCATTGCAGAGGGCGCTGCAAGCTGTAGTGCACAAAGTCCGGCATATCCGCCCCTAACCACAATAAATGATCGGGTTGGCTGCGGTTGCTTTGCGCCACCTTGACGCTGTCAGGGTGCTGGCTATCGAGCAACAAAATATCAGGCCGACCATCGCCCTGCTGCCAAATGGTGTAGCTGGGGTTACGCCCTTGCGATAGACGCACCACGCTGTTGAGGGCGTGGCGTTCGGTATCTGTCAGGCCGATGACTCGTATACTTTTCATAGCTGCTCAGGCAAGTTTGGTGCGGAAAAATGCAGAAATTGCAGATTTTTTTGGCACTTTAGCAGAAGAATCCGTCCATAGGCCAGTTTACAAGCTGGAAAAAACCGCTTGCCCCGCCACCAGTGTTGCGCGCACTACGCCCGGCAGATGAAAGCCTGAGACTTCATGCGCAAAAGGCGAGAGTTGTGCAAAGGCTGGCTCTTGATTGATGGGGTTGATGGCTTGAGGGTCAAACACACAAATATCGGCGACGCTGCCCACCGCCAAAGCCGCGCTTTGCCCTAATACCGCCGCAGGGCGGCTGGTGATTGCTGCTAGGGCTTGCTCCAGTGCTAGTTTCTTGCTTTCTGCCCAATGTAAGGTCAGGCTGAGCAGCAATTCCATGCCACGCGCACCCGCTTGCGCCTGTGCAAAAGGCAGGGCTTTGCCGTCTAAATTCACGCGGGTATGGTCAGACACCAGCGCATCGATCGTGCCATCAGCCAAGCCCAATGCCAAAGCGCTGCGATCGCGTTGGCTGCGCAGCGGCGGGTTTAAGCGCGCGCGGCTATCAAAGTAGCCTATATCCACATCGGTCAAATGCAGATTGTGCATAGAAATATCGGCCGTGACTGCCAAGCCTTCTGCCTTGGCCTGACGCAGCAAATCGACACTGACCGCGCACGATAGGCCCTGCACATGCACCCGTGTGCCAGGCACCGCGCGCATCAGCGCAAAGATGGTGTGTAACGCCAGGGTTTCAGCCGCCTCAGGCACGCCCTCGAGTCCCATGCGCGTGGCCAGCGCACCACTGGCGGCCACACCCTGCCCCAATTCGGCATCAAGCGGGCGCAGCCACAGCGTTTGCCCGCCTGTAGCGGCGTATTGCATGGCACGCAGCAACATGCGTTTATCTAATAAAGGGCGTTCGCCCTGAGAAAAGCCGATGCAGCCTGCGCGTTCCAGCGTATGCACATTGGCCAGCTCTTTGCCGTCTAAGCGGCGCGTCAGCGCCCCTAATGGATATAGGCGCGTGCCGCCGTGTTGCTCGGCGCCGTGGCGCAACATATCCACCGTGCCCGCATCATCTAAAGGCGAATGGGGGTTGGTATCGGGCGGACAGACCAAACTGGTAATGCCATAACGCGCGGCCACTTCCAGCTCGCCTTCTAGCGCGCCTGAGCCGTGGAAGACGGGCATACCAGGGCGCGCGCGTAAATCGACCAAACCTGGCATAGCGATGCAGCCCGCCGCATTCAGCGTGCTATCGGGCGTAAAACCCGCAGGCGCTGCGCCCACGCCGACGATTTTTCCAGCCGCTATGGCTAAATCGCCTTGTATTTGCGTGCCGCTGGCGGGGTCTAGCAGCTTGGCGTTTTGAATCAGAATTTTTGTCATATTTCTTCGCTCCTGCGCTTAGGCCTCGTTACCAGCGACGATGCTCATCACCGCCATGCGCACGGCGATGCCAAAAGTCACCTGCGGCAGCACCACGGCTTTGGCGCCATCCAAGACGCTGGAGGCAATTTCCACGCCACGATTGACTGGCCCTGGGTGCATGACGATGGCGTCTGGCTTGGCCAAGGCTAGGCGCTTTTCCGTCAGACCAAAACGCTCGAAATATTCTGCTGCTGATGGCAGCAGCGCACCATTCATGCGTTCGTTTTGCAGGCGCAGCATGATGATGACATCCACACCCTTCAAAGCCTCGTCCAAATCGTGCATGACGCGCACACCCATACCCGCCAATTCATCGGGCACTAAGGTTTTAGGGCCAACTACGCGCACTTCAGGGCAGCCCAAGGTGGTGAGGGCATGAATATCAGACCGCGCCACGCGGCTGTGCAAAATATCGCCAACGATGGCTACCGTTAGATTGGAAAAATCGCCCTTGTAATGGCGTATGGTGTACATATCCAGCAAACCCTGGGTGGGGTGGGCATGACGACCGTCCCCAGCGTTCACCACGCGCACATGGGGTGCCACATGCTGGGCTATGAGATAGGGCGCACCGCTTTCGCTGTGGCGCATGACAAATAAATCTGCGCCCATGGCGCTGAGGTTATCAATCGTGTCTATCAGGCTCTCGCCCTTGCTGGCCGAGGATTTGCCAATATCCAGATTGATGACATCGGCAGACAGGCGTTTGGCCGCAATTTCAAAAGTGGTGCGTGTGCGCGTGGAGTTTTCAAAGAAGAGATTGAACACCGATTTGCCCCGCAATAGCGGGACTTTCTTCACTTCACGGTCATTCACCGAGACAAAACGCTGCGCCGTATCCAAGATGTCCGTCAGGATGGCTTTGGGCAGCCCTTCAGTGGACAGCAAATGGATCAGCTCGCCGTTTTTATTGAGTTGGGGATTGCGTTTACTCAGCATGGCTGACCTCGCGGGTTTTCAAATTGAATTGCAAACCGTGGTCTGCATTTTTAGTAAGGTTTAAGGATTTTTCTGGCGTCAAATCTGCCTGGGCAGCTGCAAAATCTGCAGCAAAAGGCAGCTGCCGCCCTGCCCTATCGACCAGCACCATCAGTTGCACCTGCGCCGGGCGGCCATAGTCAAACAATTCATTGAGCACAGCGCGAATAGTGCGCCCCGTGTGCAGCACATCGTCGATCAAAATCACCTGCGCGCCGTTGATATCAAACGGGATATCGGTGGGCAGGCTTTGTGCCAAACCGCGTTTGGCAAAATCATCACGATACATAGACGAGCTGATAAAGCCCACACGCCCGTCCAGCTGCAAATCGGTTTGCAGGCGCTGCGCTAGCCACGCCCCGCCTGAATAAATACCCAAGACCACCGTTTGCGGCGTTAAAGCCGCTTGCACAGCGGCACGCAAATCAGCATAGAGCTTTTCGGCATTGGGCAATTCGTGTTCTGTTAAAGCATTCATACAAATATGGGCGGGGTCAGCGCCGCAAAATAGCGTTCCAAAATCAGGCAAGCAGCCATGCTATCGACATCTTTAGCGCCCAGCGCCTCGGCCTCTTTGCTGGTGTAGCGTTCGTCCACCATGGCTACGGGCAGGCGCAGTTCGTGCGCCAGCTGGCGTGCAAACTTTTCCGCAATGCGCGTCATCTCGTGCGGGTTGCCGTCGGGGTGGCAAGGCCGCCCCACGATCAATGCGCCTGGCTGCCATTGCTGCACCAGCGCCACAACTTGCGCCAGGCGGCTGGCTTTGTCGCCCGCCTGCAAGGTGGTCAGCGGCTCTGCTGTTTCAGTAATGCGATTGCCCACGGCTATGCCTGTGCGTTGCAGCCCTAAATCAATGGCCATCAGCGTCATGGCGCTGGCCAAAGCTGTTGCACGAGTGTCGGCTGCGGCGCTCTTCATGCTCTCCCCGCCCCTGCGCCCAGCATCCAAGGCTCCAGACCTAGGCGCTTCAAAGCGGCGTCATAGCGTTTTTCGGGCGGCGTTTCAAACAATAGCACTTCAGGCTGGTCGCCCGCATCCAGCGCCAACCAAGCGTTTTGTGCCAGCTCTTCCTCTAGCTGGCCACCGCCCCAAGAGGAAAAACCCAGAGTCACCAACACCTGCTTGGGGCCGCCGCCTTGGGCGATGGCGTGCATGATGTCGGTAGAAGTCGTCAATTCCAATTGGCTGCCCGCTACCAGCAAGGTAGAGGCGTAAATACTGTCTTCGCCCTCATCTTCATCTTTGGCGTTGACCGAGGGCGGTTCAGCCGATAGAGGCCGCATCCGCTCATGCAAGACGAAACCGCGTTCAGTATGCAGAGGACCGCCCTCAAGCACGCTCAACTCTTGCAAATCCGCGCGCGCCAAAGGTAAATCGACCTGTTGGAACAGGCGCTTGAGTGGGATGTCGGTCGGTTTATTTACCATGATGCCCAAAGCACCGTTTTCGCTGTGCTGGCACAGATAAATCAAGGATTTTTCAAACATATCGCCTTGAATTTCAGGCGTAGCAATCAAAAAATGGTTGCTCAAATTCAAGCTGTCTTTGGGGGGCGGGCTCACTGCGCTAGTCATGGCGTGATTTTAAGCCTGAGCCAGCCGCAGACGCGGGTGCTGCAGGCGCAATCAAGGGCAAGATACGCACGGTCTGCGTCGCCAATTGCACTTCGCGCAGATACAAGCCCAGCCCCACCACCAAGGTCAGGGTGGAGCCAATAAAAAGCATGCCCACCAGCCATTGCAGATTCCAACTCATGAGACCCTGCACAAACAAAGTAGTGACCACTAGGCAAACCAATAGCGCAGAGAGCGTGCAGGCCGTAATGGCATGGCTGGCCACCTTGCGGCGGTATTCCAGAATATGCAGTTCGCGCTGTAACTGCGTTGGGCTCAAAATATGCTCAGGCAGGGGCTGCTCGATCAATTTACGCCCGCGATCAATGATGCGTGCCAAGCGCCCCGTCATGATATTGAGCAAGCCCGCAATACCCGTGAGCAAAAACACGGGTGCCAAAGCCAGTTGAATGGCGTGCGAAATATCGTTGAATACAGCGGCAATCATGCTGTGCATTCTATGCAAATCAAGCCGCCCGCAAAGCATGCGCAGCCAAGGCCTGCCCGGTGTGGCTCAAGCCC
>CAZSPW010000095.1:0-6697 GCA_964608575.1 uncultured Burkholderiaceae bacterium
CAGAAAACACCCTCAGCTGCGAAGGGAGGCGAAGTATAGCACGGGTTTTTACTGAACTACCATGCTCATATGAAAAAAGCAGGCTTTCGCCTGCTTTGCAAGAAATTGCACCCAATCTAACGCGGCAATACGGTGTGCCCCATTAAGAAGCGATCTATTTCACGCGCAGCTTGACGGCCTTCACGAATAGCCCATACGACTAAAGATTGTCCTCTGCGCATATCACCTGCAGCAAACACTTTGGCCTGATTGGTTGCATAGCCAGAGCCATCAGCCTCGCCAGCTCTGGCATTTCCTCTAGCATCCTTATCCACAGCAAAGCCATCCAATAAGCTGGCAACTGGGTGTACAAACCCCATCGCTAAGAATACTAAATCGGCAGCATGCACTTCCTCGCTACCTGCCACTTCTTGCATCTTGCCGTCTTTCCACTCTAGCTTGACTGTTTTGACGCCTGTGAGCTGGCCTTTCTCTCCAATGAATTCTTTGGTGGCGATGGCAAAAACGCGCTCACAGCCTTCTTCATGACTAGAAGATGTGCGGAGCTTCAGTGGCCAATAAGGCCAAGTCATAGGCTTGTTCTCTTCTTCTGGCGGCATGGGCATCAATTCAAACTGGGTAACGCTCACTGCTCCTTGGCGATTAGATGTGCCCACACAGTCGCTGCCCGTATCGCCACCACCAATCACGATCACGCGCTTGCCATCGGCGCGAATTTGGTTTTTAAGTTTGTCGCCTGCGTTGACCTTGTTTTGCTGTGGCAAAAACTCCATAGCGAAATGCACGCCAGCCAAATCACGACCAGGCACGGGTAAATCACGGCTTTGTTCAGCCCCGCCCGCGAGTAACACGGCATCGTATTCAGCCAGCAACTGCTCCGCCTTGACTTTGTTTTTGGAAAAGTCACTTACTTTGCTGCCTTTGCCTAAACCTTCAACGATGGTGGCCAGTTTGAACTCCACGCCTTCAGCTTCAAGCTGTACCACGCGTCTATCAATGTGCGCTTTATCTAGCTTGAAATCAGGAATGCCGTAGCGCAACAAACCGCCTGCACGGTCATTTTTCTCAAATACGGTGACACCATGGCCTGCACGCGCCAACTGCTGTGCTGCCGCCAAACCTGCAGGGCCTGAACCGATGATTGCCACTTTTTTGCCCGTTTTTAGCGGCGCGATTTGTGGTTTGACCCAATCGTTTTGCCAAGCTTTATCGATGATGGCGTGCTCTATGGATTTGATGCCTACCGCATCGGTATTGATGTTGAGCACACATGCGGCCTCACAAGGCGCGGGGCAAATGCGTCCAGTGAAATCGGGGAAATTATTGGTGCTGTGCAGCACTTCAAGCGCACGCGCCCAGTCGCCCGTGTACACCAAGTCGTTGAAGTCAGGAATGATGTTATTGACTGGGCAGCCGTTATTGCAAAACGGTGTGCCGCAATCCATACAGCGCGCACTTTGCTGCTTGGCCTGCGCGTCAGTGAGCCCGACTACGAATTCTTGATAGTTTTTTAAACGCGCTTTGGCTGGGGCGTACCCCTCTTCCACGCGGGCAAATTCCATAAAACCTGTGACTTTTCCCATATCCGCTCTCACTACACTTGTAAATTCAATATTATTTTGATAGCTGCTCAGGCAATATTTACGGCTTAAAAAGCCAAAAACATATAAAAATCGTCTTTTTCTGCCTGATTGACCCTGCTCATCAAACCTTGGCCGCTTTGGTTTTTTTCACGCCCGAGGCCTGCAGTTCTGCCAAAGCGCGTTTGTATTCGCCTGGGAATACTTTGACAAAGCGCGCGCGCGCGGCACTCCAGTTATCCAAAATTTCGCGGGCACGCAGACTACCGGTGTAACGATGGTGATCTGCTACGAGTTTTTTCAATAAGTCATCGTCAAACTGTCCGGCGTGTTTGGGGTCTTTTTGTTCGCTGGCCGAGCCAATTTTTTCCAAAGCCACCATGCTGGTATTGCAACGGCTGGCAAATTGGCCGTCGATGTCGTACACATAGGCTACGCCGCCACTCATGCCAGCTGCAAAATTGCGCCCAGTTTTGCCCAGCACCACGACGGTGCCGCCCGTCATGTATTCGCAACCGTGGTCGCCTGTGCCTTCCACCACCGCTGTTGCCCCAGAGAGGCGCACGGCAAAGCGTTCACCCGCTACGCCACGGAAAAAAGCCTCACCACTGGTGGCACCATACAAAGCCGTATTGCCGACAATGATGTTTTGGCTAGCATCACCCCGGAACTCATTGCTGGGGCGCACGATGATGCGCCCGCCTGACAAGCCCTTGCCGGTGTAATCGTTGGCTTCGCCGATCAAGTCTAGCGTGATGCCATGCGCCAAAAAGGCACCAAAACTCTGGCCACCAACACCTTCCATTTGTATGCGGATACTGCCATCGGCCAAGCCAGCCGAACCATGACGCTTAATCACTTCACCCGAGAGCATGGCACCAACCGTACGGTTGACATTGCGTGCCACTTCCATGAATTGGACTTTCTCGCCTTTATCCAAGGCCGCCTGTGCTTTGGCAATCAAACGCAAATCCAAGACATTATCTAAACCGTGGTCTTGACTGCCCGTGTGGCGCCGCCCCACATCGGCAGGCATATCTGGCTGATAGAAAACACGGCTGAAATCCAAGCCTTGGGCTTTCCAATGGGCGATACCTTTGCGGGTGTCAAGCAAATCGGCTCGCCCCACCAGTTCATCAAAAGTCGCAATGCCCAGCTGCGCCATGATGCCGCGCACTTCTTCTGCGACAAAGAAGAAATAGTTCACCACATGCTCAGGTTGGCCGGTGAATTTTTTGCGCAAAGCTTCATCTTGTGTAGCAACGCCTACGGGGCAGGTATTGAGATGGCATTTGCGCATCATGATGCAGCCTTCAACCACCAGCGGCGCGGTGGCAAAGCCCATTTCGTCAGCGCCCAACAGAGCAGCAATCACCACATCGCGCCCGGTTTTCATCTGCCCGTCGGCCTGCACGCGAATACGATCACGCAAGCGGTTGAGCACCAAAGTTTGCTGAGTTTCAGCCAAACCTAGTTCCCAAGGCGTACCCGCGTGTTTGATGGAGGACAGGGGCGAAGCACCCGTGCCGCCATCGTGCCCAGCAATAACCAAGTGATCGGCCTTGCATTTGGCTACGCCAGCGGCAACGGTGCCCACGCCCACTTCTGACACCAATTTCACGGAAATATCAGCCGCCTGGTTCACGCTTTTCAGATCGTGAATCAACTGCGCCAAGTCTTCAATCGAGTAAATATCGTGGTGCGGAGGCGGTGAAATTAAACCCACGCCAGGCACAGAGTGGCGCAGCTGGCCGATGTATTCGCTCACCTTGCCGCCAGGCAGTTGGCCGCCCTCTCCAGGTTTGGCACCTTGCGCCATTTTGATTTGAATTTGATCGGCTGAAACCAAATATTCGGTCGTCACGCCAAAGCGACCTGAAGCCACTTGCTTGATTTTGCTACGCAGGCTATCGCCCTCTTGCAAGGGAATGTCGGCCACGATGCGCTCGCTACCCAATACGCTGCCTATGGTTTCACCAGCTTTAACCACAGGGATAAAACGCTTATTGCCGCCCGCTTTTTTCGCCGCTGCCATTTCAGCCGTGTAACGCAGAGGGTCTTCGCCGCCTTCGCCGGTATTGCTCTTGCCACCTATACGATTCATAGCTGCGGCCAGCGTGGTGTGCGCCTCGGTGCTGATGGAGCCGAGCGACATCGCGCCCGTAGCAAAGCGTTTGACAATTTCCTTGGCCGGCTCAACTTGATCCAGAGGGATGGCTTTGTTGGGGTCGATTTTGAACTCAAACAGACCCCGCAGCGTCAGATGGCGTTTGCTTTGGTCGTTGATGATTTGCGCGTATTCTTTATAGGTCTGCGCGTTGTTGGCGCGGGTCGCGTGTTGCAGCTTGGCAATAGCATCTGGCGTCCACATATGGTCCTCGCCACGCGTGCGCCAAGCGTATTCACCACCAGTCTCCAGCATGCCATCTAGTACCGGATCTTTGCCATAGGCCGCAGCGTGGATGCGTATGGTCTCTTCCGCTACTTCAAACACACCTATGCCTCCTACCTGGGTAGGTGTGCCGTAAAAATACTTATTCACAAACTCGGCATTCAAACCAATGACTTCAAAGATTTGCGAGCCGCAATAAGACATATAGGTAGAGATGCCCATTTTGGACATGACCTTATTCAAACCCTTGCCTATTGCTTTAGTGTAGTGGTACACCGCTTTTTCAGGCGTGATGTCGGCGCTTTGCAAAGCCAGCTCTTGCACGGTTTCCAGCGCCAAATAAGGGTGTACCGCCTCGGCACCATAGCCCGCCAGCAAAGCAAAGTGATGTACTTCGCGCGCTGAAGCGGTTTCCACCACCAAACCCGCATTACAGCGCTGCCCTACACGCACCAGATGCTGATGGATAGCAGACAGAGCCAGCAGTGCAGGAATAGGAATACGCTGCGCATTAGTAGCACGATCCGACAGAATCAGAATATTGTGGCCACTTTTGATGGCATCTACCGCCTCCGCACACAGCGAGGCCAGCTTAGCTTCAATCCCCTTGCGACCCCACTCAGCTGGGTAAGTGATATTGACCACATAGCTTTTGAATTTGCCGTGTGTGTGCTGGGCAATATCGTGCAATTTGGCCATATCAACAAAATCCAGCACGGGGTGATCCACCTCTAGGCGCATGGGCGGGTTGACTGCATGGATATCGAGCAAATTGGGCTTGGGGCCGATAAAGCTATTCAAGCTCATCACCACTTGCTCGCGTATGGGGTCAATCGGCGGATTGGTTACTTGCGCAAAGAGCTGACGGAAGTAGTGATACAGGGTTTTGTTCTTATTAGACAGCACGGCTAAAGGCGAATCGTTGCCCATAGAGCCAATGGCTTCTTCGCCTTGCAAGGCCATAGGAGCCAAGACAAATTTCAAATCTTCTTGTGTGTAGCCAAAAGCCTGCTGGCGATCTAGCAGGGTTTCGCTGCTAGGCAAGGGCGTTTGCTCTTTATCGCCGCCGGCTACATCATCCAACTTGACACACACCTCGCCTATCCACTGACGGTAGGGCTTGCTATTAGCCAGCTGGCTTTTGAGTTCTTCATCATCGATCAGGCGGCCTTGCTCCAGGTCAATCAGGAACATTTTGCCTGGTTGCAAACGCCATTTTTTGACGATTTTGCTCTCGGGTATATGGTGCAAAACACCAGCCTCTGAGCCACAGATGATGAGGTCATCATCCGTTTGCCAATAGCGCGATGGGCGCAGGCCGTTGCGGTCCAGCGTGGCTCCAATTTGGCGTCCATCGGTAAAGGCCACGGCCGCTGGGCCATCCCAAGGCTCCATCATGCTGGCGTGGTATTCATAGAAGGCGCGGCGGCGCTCGTCCATGCTGGTGTGCTGCTCCCAAGGCTCAGGCATCAGCATCATCATGGCGTGCGCCAGTGGATAACCCGCAGCCGTCAGCAACTCCAGTGCATTGTCCAGCGTGGCCGTATCGGATTGCCCTTCAAAACTGATGGGATAGAGCTTGTGCAAATCATCGCCCAAAACTGGCGACTTCATCACCCCTTCGCGCGCGCGCATCCAGTTGAAATTGCCACGCACAGTATTGATTTCACCGTTATGCGCCACATAGCGGTAAGGGTGAGCCAGCGGCCACTCAGGGAAAGTATTGGTAGAAAATCGCTGATGCACCAAAGCCAGCGCCGAAACACATTGCGGGTTTTGCAGGTCTAAATAGTACTCACCCACCTGCGTGGCCAAAAGCAAGCCTTTGTACACAATGGTGCGACAGCTCATGCTGGGCACATAGTATTCTTTACCGTGCATTAACCCTAGGTTTTGTATCGCCATGGATGCCGTTTTACGGATGACATACAGCTTGCGCTCCAGCGCATCGGGCACGGTGATGTCACTGCTGCGACCAATAAAAATCTGGCGCATAACAGGCTCTTTAGCCTTGACCAGCGGCGACATGGGCATGGCACGGTTTACCGGCACATCGCGCCAGCCCAGTACCACTTGGCCTTCGCGCTGCACAGCGCGCTCGAGCTCCTGCTCGCAAGCGCGGCGGCTGGCATTTTCCTGTGGCAAAAAAATCTGTCCTACGCCATATTCACCAAAAGCGGGCAAGGCCACACCTTGTTTGGCCATTTCGGCGCGAAAGAAATCATCGGGCACTTGAATCAAAATCCCAGCACCATCGCCATACAAGGCATCGGCACCCACTGCGCCGCGGTGATCTAGGTTTTCCAAAATTTTCAAACCGTTTTGCACGATGGCATGACTCTTCGCACCTTTGATATGTGCCACGAAGCCGACACCGCAGGCATCTTTTTCTTGGGCGGGCTGGTACAAGCCATGTTGGGCGGCGAGTTGGCGCTGGATTGCTGTGCTGCTCATGCTTCAAAACCTATTGATCAAACCAAAAATAACAGGAAACGATCTCATTCTAGGTATGTTCGTGCGCCATGCAAACAAAAATAAATAGGGTCAGATAATTTTTTAAAACACAAAATTTCCTCATGAAATTAAATGGGGACATAAATTAAATCCTTATAAAACAATGGGTTAGCATTTAGGCTTAGCCATTTTTGAGCGCTGCAGATCAGCTGAATCAGACTGAAATAAAACTGAAAATCGTCTGAAATTCCACTGCGAAGCGCTTACCTCA
>CAZSPW010000096.1:0-6568 GCA_964608575.1 uncultured Burkholderiaceae bacterium
CTCTTCTGAGAAAACTGTAGCTCTGGGCGGTTCTTATGACTTTGGTCCTGCTAAATTGAACCTTGGCTACGTTCGTCAAGACGATGTTATCGGCACCAACAGCGGCCGCTTGGTTAACGTTGGCGTAACAGTTCCTGTTGATGCCTTCACTTTCATTGGCCAATACACTCAAGGTAAAGTGTCTAATGTTAACGGTAGCAGCAAATCTTTCGCTTTGGAAGGCCGTTATGCTCTGAGCAAACGCACCACTGCTTACGCTGGCTATAACAACACCAAAGAAAACATCTTCGGTGGTTCTAACTGGAAATCTAACCGCTTCGGCGTTGGTGTTCGTCACGTATTCTAATTTTGTCGCTAGCGCATAAGCTAGCTGCAAAATCAGATACCTGATACGAAAAAGCCTAGGGGTTCGCCTCTGGGCTTTTTTTGTGCGTATTCAAAAAGCGGTGTAGGTCGGGTTTTAACCCGACATGGTTTTGCCTGTATTTGTCGGACTGAAGTCCGACCTACAAAATCAGGGCAAAGGGTGTTACTTGGCTTTACCCGTAAGAGCCTTTCTTCTACAATGCCTAGACTCTAAAAGGATGGCTGTATGAGTACGATAGGACTAGAACTTTTGCTCACTAAAGGCGATATTCAAACGGAAGTTGCTGGTTTGAAAACCGATTTGGCAGAAACAGAGAGCCGCATCGTCAAAGCCATGGCCGATATGCAGCGCTGGACGATAAGGGTGTCTTTTGGCTTTGTCGCCGTACTGGTGGCCTTGCTGAAAATCTGGCCTTAATGACCTCCCTGGGCAGGCTCGGATTAACCTCATTTTCGTCATTGCGAGCGTAGCGAAGCAATCCACCTATCCAAACAAAATCAACAGCTTATGGATTGCCGCGTCGCTGCGCTCCTCGCAATGACGAACTTCCCTAGGCAAATGCATTAAGACCAACCCGCTTAGCGGGTTTTTTTGCGCCGATAATTAGCCCTTTCTTGCGAATAAACACATACCCATGACGACCGCCCCGCTTTTACCCGGCGCACTGAACGCGCAGCATATTCCCACCCTCGGCGTGATGGGGGGCGGGCAGTTGGGGCGGATGTTGGTACACCAAGCGCAGCGTATGGGTTACCGTACGGCGGTGTTAGAGCCTGAAAAACATTGCCCCGCAGGCGAAGCCTCTAGCCTGCATATCGCCACCGCCTATAACGATGGCGATGGCTTGGCGCAATTGGCGCAGGTGGCCGATGCCATTACCTGCGAATTTGAAAATGTGCCCGCTTTTGCCCTGCGCCAGTTGGCTAAAACCCGATTCGTCGCGCCTGCGGCTGAATGTGTGGCGATCGCCCAAGACCGTTTGGCCGAAAAAGCGCATTTTGTGCGCAGCCAAGCGCAAGCAGGCGTAGGCCCGGCACCTTACGCGCCGATTAGCAATGCCGAAGAATGTGCAGCTGCGCCCGAAAGCCTTTTCCCTGCGATTTTAAAAACCGCACGCATGGGCTATGACGGTAAAGGCCAAGTGCGTATCGCCAGCAAAGCGGATTTACCCGCTGCCTGGCAAGCCTTGCGCCAAGCGCCTTGTGTGCTGGAAAAAATGCTGCCCCTGCAAGCCGAATGCTCGGTTTTGGTGGCGCGCGGGCAAGATGGCACGGTGGTGCATTTGCCTGTGCAGCTCAATACCCATCACGACGGGATTTTGACGAAAACCGAGGTTTTTGAGGGGAATTTGCCTAAAAACCTTGCCGAATCTGCCCAGGCAGCTGCGAAAAATATAGCGCAGCAATTGGATTATGTGGGGGTGTTGTGTGTAGAGTTTTTTGTGGTGGCTGGCAGCGATGGCCAGGCGCAATTGGTGGTGAACGAGATGGCACCGCGCCCACACAATAGCGGGCATTGGAGCATGGATGGCAGCGATATTTGCCAGTTTGAATTGCAGGTGCGCACGCTGGCGGGTTTGCCCTTGGTGCAACCGGTGCAGCACAGCGCCGCCGTGATGTTGAATATTTTGGGTGATTGCTGGTTTGCAGAAGGAGAATCGGGCAGTAGCCAAGTGCAAACTCCGCCGTGGCAGCAAGTGCTGGCTTTGCCCGGCGCGCATTTACACCTGTATGGCAAATTAGAGCCGCGCCGTGGGCGCAAAATGGGGCATATCACTTTTACAGGGCGCGATATTGCGCAAGTGCAGGCCGCAGCGCGACAAGCTGCTGAAATTTTGCAGATAGCAGGAGCATTTTGATGAGCAGCCATTCTGATATCACCCTCTATCACAACCCTGGTTGCAGCAAGTCACGCGAAGCTTTGGCTTTTTTGCGCGAACGCGGCGTGCAGCCTACAGTGGTGGAATACCTGAAACAGCCGCCTAGCCGCGCCACGCTGCAAGCTTTGGCTAACAAAATGGGCGGCGTGCGTGCTTTGCTGCGCAGTAAGGCAGATGTTTATACGGAGCTAGGCTTGGCTGATGCCAAGTGGACAGATGAACAATTGCTGGACTTTATGGGGCAGCACCCCGTGTTGTTAGAGCGCCCGCTGCTCGATACCCCGCAAGGCGCACGCATAGGGCGGCCGGGGGCGGCGGTGCTGGCAGATTTGCTGCCCTGATGTGAGGGCGTAGCTGTGCGCGACCCACAGCAAAAAATGGATGCGTCAATAAGCTTTCCATGTCAGATTGTTTCTGAAATGACATCAATCTGTTGATTTTCATTCGGTTTGTTTCTCAATAGAATGCAATATGAGCCGCAGCCCTCAAGCTAGGGGCGGCAAATGACAGGCTATAAGAGGAGACAAATCATGCAAGCACTCGACCGCTATCTCGTCGTTTCATCAGACGGCCACGCTGGTCTGCCCCCAGAACGCTATCGCGAGTATCTCGATGGCAAATACCGCGCCAAATTTGACGAGGTGATTGCCGCCGAAATCAAAAAACGCGAAGAGCACGAAAAACAATTCTTGCTGGATGACTTTAATAACAAATGGCGAGCCAAAGCGGGCATAGGCTTGGAGGGCGCGTGGGATGGCAACATCCGCAACCAGGTGCTCGATGCTGATGGCGTGGTGGCCGAGGTGCTTTACCCCGATGGCATTACCGAGCGCAATGCGCCGCCTTTCGGTGCCGATGTGGGCTTGAAGCCTTACGGCGTTGACCCTGAGCTGCAATGGGCGGGCGCGCGCGCGCACAATCGCTGGCTGTCCGAGTTTTGCCAAGACGACCCTGTGCGTCGCATCGGTCTGGCCGTGATTCCTGCCATGTACGACATGGAGGCCAATCTCAAAGAAATTAAATGGGCGAAAGAGAACGGCCTCAAGGGCGTGTTTTTGCCCAGCCTGACGGACGGCGCAGGCCACAAAGCCTATAACCACAAAGACTGGTGGCCGATGTGGAAGCTGCTGCAAGATTTGAAAATGCCTGTGAATTTCCATTCAGGCGCATCGCCCGCGATGGATGTCACGCAGCCAGGCTGGATTGGTTCTTATTTGTGCGAGTACCCGTTTTGGCTGACGCGCCCGATGTGGCAAATGATTTTCGGCGGCGTGTTTGAAGAGTTCAAAGAGTTGAAAGTTTGCTTCGTCGAGGCGGGGGGCGAGTTCTGGTTCCCGTGGATGCTGCAATTGATGGATATCCGCGCCAGCGTGAAGCACACCAGTGGCAAGCTGGGCGATTACAACAGCAATTTGACGATGAAGCCTAGCGATTATTTCCGCAAGCATATGTTTGTTGGCTGCTCGGCCTTGCCCGATGAGGATAGCCGCAAAGACTATTACGACATCGGCATCGATCACATCATCTGGGGCACGGATTACCCACACCCAGAAGGCACATGGCCGGCTACGCGCGAAAAGATGCTGGCCAGTTTGGGCGGCTTGCCAGAGGCGGATTTGCAGAAAATGCTGGCCACCAACATCATCGATATTTACGACCTCAACACCCAACCCATGTGGGAATTGGCTGCGCAAATCGGCCCCGTAAAAGCCAGCTTTTTGCCTAAGGCGGCATAAAGCCTGAGTTTCTAAGAAGCCTTTGATGAGCCTAGATTTCGTCATCGCGAGCGTAGCGAAGCAATCCACCCATGCAAATCAAGTCAGGGTTTATGGATGGCCGCGTCGCTGTGCTTCTCGCAATGACGGGTTTGCTTAGGACTTATTTGAGGGTGTTTTAGCTGTTTCAGGCCGCAGAATCTGCCTGGGCAGCTATTTTATTTATAGCGCGGTGCGATAGTCTATGGAGTGAGTGCGGTATGGGCAGTGATTGGCGCGGTATTCATGAATTTGTGCAGGTGGTCGAGAGCGGCAGCTTTACCCGCGCCGCGCAAAGCCTGCATTTGTCCAAGTCTTACATTAGCCGCACGATCAGCAGCTTAGAAGATCGTTTGGGTGTGCAGCTTTTGTTTCGCAATACGCGGCGACTGTCGCTGACGGCGGCTGGCGAAAAGTTCTACCAACGCTGCGCGCAAATGCGTGGCATTTTTTCTGAGGCCGAGCGCGAGCTGGGCGAGTTACAAGCGCAACCCAAGGGGCGCTTGCGGATCGGGTTGTGCGATGTTTTTGGGGTGAACTTTATGTCCTCCATCGTGGCCGAGTTTGCCAGCCGCAACCCCGAAGTGAGCATAGAGGTGGTGGCCTATTTGCGCGAAGATGAGCTGCGTTACGAGGATTTTGATGTCTTGATCCGCTATGGCGCGTTGGCCGATAGCGAGCTGAAGATTCGCAAAATCGGCTTGCTGTCTTATTGTTTGTGCGCTTCGCCGCGCTTCTTAGCTAGCCACCCTTGGCCGAAAAATACGGACGAATTGAAAAAAATGGCCTGCCTGAGCGCACCCAATGGCCAGTTTGAGTTCAATGGCGAGGATCAAAGCACCACGCAAAAGCTGCGTGTACAAGGCAATTGGACTAGCAATAGCTCTATCGCTCTAGCCGTAGGGGCAAAACAAAGCCTGGGCATTGCACAAGTGCCTCTGTCCATCATCTTGGACGATGTGGCGCGCGGCGATTTGCTGGTGCTAGACGAGGATTGGGCGTATTTGGATAAAGAGGTCTGGGCTTGCTTTCCTGCAGGGCGCGCCACGGCCGCGAATCGTGCATTTATCGACTTTATTGGAAGTCGTTTTAGCAATCGACGCTTGCGCCCATCCATGCAAGACGCGATGCAAACTTTAAGGAGAACCGCCTGATGACGCAGCCTAATCGCTTTCCTATGCCGATTCCTTTCGGTTGGTTTTTTGTGCACTTCAGCCATGAGTTGCATACAGGGGATGTCAAAACCCTGCATTATTTTGGGCAAGAGCTGGTGCTATTCCGCACCGAAGATGGCCAGCCCGCCCTGCTGGATGCGTATTGCCCGCACCAAGGTGCCCATTTGGGCTTTGGCGGCGAGGTGGCGGGCGACGCCATTCGTTGCCCTTTTCATGGCTGGGAATACACAGCAGACGGGCGCTGCAAACACATTCCCTATGCCAGCCAATTGCCGCCTAAGTGCAAGGCGGGGCCGGTGACGCGCAGCTACCCTGTAATAGAGAAAAACGGCGTGGTTTGGGCTTGGTATCACCCCGAGGGGGCGGCCCCTTGGTTTGAAGTGATGGAGCATGAGGAGTTCAGCCAAGCGGGCTGGTGCAAGCCCTATGTGCGCGATTGGCGTTTTGCCAGCAACCCGCAAGAAATTGCTGAAAACGGTGTAGATGTGGCGCATTTTCGCTTTGTGCACAAGATGAATGCCGTGCCCGAAGGCCATACTGAGTATGAAGGCCATATTCGCCGCAGCAGCGCCGAGGGGCGCAGCAACCATACTTTGCCCGACGGAACGGTGAAGGAAATCACGCGCACCATACGCACTATCCAGAATGGCGCAGGGCAAAAATTCACCCGCATTACAGGCGCGGTAGATCTGGCCATGATGGTGCTGGCTACGCCTATAGAGGCTGACGATGTGGAGCTGCGTTTTGTCTTCACCTGGCCAGATGCGCCAGAAGATTCGCCCCAATACCAAGCGGCGCTGGCGGCGGCCAAAATCACCAGCGGGCCCGATCAGGGTGTGGAAAACGATATTCCCATCTGGCAAAACAAAATTTATCGCAGCAATC
This sequence comes from uncultured Burkholderiaceae bacterium, assembly GCA_964608575.1. Classification (GTDB taxonomy): domain Bacteria; phylum Pseudomonadota; class Gammaproteobacteria; order Burkholderiales; family Burkholderiaceae_C; genus JAMIFN01. Next base: position 6,061 of record CAZSPW010000096.1, read on the forward strand.
CGATTTTGTGTGACGGCGACGGCCCGGTGTACCGCTTCCGCAAGTATTTTGAGCAGTTCTATGTGGGCTATCGCATGGATGCGGCCAATATCAAATTTTGAGCGCACAGGCTGCGCGCAAACCCCTTCCTATTTTTAAGAAAGACTCTTATGGCAAAACTTCGCTTCGTCCAAGGCCCTATGCCCGAGCGTATTCCTGGCCTGAACAATGTTGTGCAAAGCGTGCGCGTAGTTTATGAAACTGACCCTGCCGTAGCGCGCGCTATGTTGCCTAAGCCGCTAGTGCCGGCTGAGCGCCCCGAGGTGTTTTTGCAGTTTGCCAATGTGGAGATGCATGTCTCTGCGGGCAATGTCATCAAGGTGGGCGCGCTCACCTGCGCCATCATGTGCGAATACGAAGGTAAAAAAGGCGGCTATGTGTATGTGATGGCCATGGAGGGCGAATCGGTGGTGACGGGCGGGCGCGAGCGCTACGGCGAGCCGAAGAAAATCGCTGAAACGACTTTCAA
>CAZSPW010000097.1:0-6424 GCA_964608575.1 uncultured Burkholderiaceae bacterium
GCGGCGTGGGCGATGTCGGCGCTAGTCCACAGGCCGACTTGCGCGGGTGCGGCATCTTCTTGGCTTTGGATGCTGTGGCTGCGCCAGCCCCAAAAAATCAATATACCCAAGCCTAGGTGCAGCGCCAAGGCCAAGGCTAGGCTAGGCCATTTGCTAGCGCGCCTAGCCGCAGGCGTGAGAGTGGAATGAACAGAGGTTCGAGGCATAAAACGAGAAACCCAATACAGCGCCAGCGACTATAGGCCTAGCTATGCTGTTTAAAAGCCTGAATGCAGGCTCTGTTCGTCTGGTTCGTTTTTCGAGAGGGCGATGACGCTGGTGGGCACACCTTTGGCTTTGCGCCAAGCATAGACACCATAGCCGCTGAGGGCATAGACGCTGAAGGCCGCGAACAGCACACTGGGGGCGTGGATATTGATGGCGGCTATAGCCAAGGCGATTAGCACCACCACGATGAAAGGCACGGATTTTTTCAAATCGATGTCTTTAAAGCTGTAGTAGGGCACATTGGTCACCATGGTCAGACCAGCAAACAGGGCAATGCCAAAAATTACCCAGCGTATAGCTTGTTCGCCGCCTAAGCTAGCGATCGGGTAGCTGGCATTGATACCCAAATCTGTCATCAACCAAATAAAACCCATGACGAAAGCCGCGGCCGCAGGGCTAGGCATGCCTTGGAAATACCGTTTATCTACGACGGCGGTATTCACATTAAAACGCGCTAAACGCAGCGCCGCGCAGGCAACATAGACGAAGGCTGCAATCCAGCCCCAGCGCCCCAGCGGTTTGAGTGCCCAGGTGTAGGCCACCAAGGCAGGCGCTACCCCAAAGCTGACCATGTCGCACAGCGAGTCCATCTGCTCGCCAAAGGCGCTTTGTGTGCCTGTCATGCGTGCCACACGGCCATCTAAACTATCGAGCACCATGGCACAGAAAATACCGATGGCGGCTTTCTCATAATTCCCATTCATGGCCATGACGATGGCGAAAAAGCCGCCAAAAAGTGCAGCTAGAGTGAATAAATTGGGCAAGATATATATGCCCTTGCGATTGGCCTTATGCACGGCAGAGGGAGCGTCTGAGCGGTTGGTCATGGGCGCAATGATAGCGTCCCAGCGCACTGGGCTTTGCTTGTGTATAAAAATCGACGCAAAAGCGACATAATTCACGCCCCTTTCATAAAATGCACAGGCCCCGTTACCGCGCAGCATAAATGTCAGCCTAGAATTTCTAATCATTTGGCTTTAAAGGTCTCGATTTGAGCGCTGCACTATTTCGCTTTTGCTGGTCTTGCTTGCGCCGCCTCAGCTCGGCTGTGGTGTTTGTCTGGGTATTGGCTACGGTAACTATTGTCCAAGCGCAAGATGGTGGCGGCTTAGCGCAATCAGCGCAAGTGGCACAGGCCAGTAGCAACGGCACCCCCACCATCATTCAGTTTGTCAAAGCGGATAACGATTTGCCTTTGCGGCCCTTGTGGCAATGGCAATACAGCAAAACGCCGAATATCGATCCGCAAGGCGTTTGGGATGCGCCAAACTCAGCCTTTAAAACGGGCGATAGCACCGTACAAATGCAACTGAGCAAGGAACAGGCTTATGTTGCGCGTTTCCATATGCAGGAAATGCAGTCAGATTTCAGCTTTTACATCACCATTCCAGTGCCCCAAATTGATACGGTGCAGCTATGGTGGCGCCCCAGTGATGGCAGTGCACCTTGGCGCAGTCTGCAGGCCGGTGATATGGTTCCCATGGATAACTGGCCCTTTGTTGGTCCTTACCCTGCGTTTGAGCTGCCTGGCCGACACCAAGGGCTAGATGTGGTGATGCGCTTCCAAAACACGGTGCCTTTATTCGTTCGCGTTTATTCCCAGAGCAATAAGTTGTTCCATTCTGAACGCAGCCTCTACAGCAATGGTACGGGCGGCAGCTTAGGCCTCATTGGCGCCATGACCTTGATTTGCTTCTTGACTTTGCGCTTAGGGCGAATCGAGTTTTTCTGGCTCACCATGGCCTGCTTGAATGCTTTTTTGATGTATGTCGCGCGCAGCGGCGTAGGTTTTATAAGTTTTTGGCCAGGCTTTTCTCAGTTTAACAATGTCGGGCTGTATTTTTTCGCCACCCTATCAGCGGCGGGAATGACCATAGTTATCAGCTATTTAATGCCCACTTTTAAAGGGGCTCGTTTGACGCGCGGCTTCTATCTTGGGTGGGCGAGTTTAGGCTTGCTTTTGGCCTTTTTATTTTGGTTGGTGCTCAGCTTGCCAACTACCGTCACCATTTTTAGGGTGTATTCGCTTAGCACCATGCTGCTGTGCTTTGCGGGGCCTTTAGTCTTGGCTTTTGGCCGTGGCGATAGAGTCTCTACTTGGGTCAGTATCGCCCTGCTTGGCTTGATGGCGTGTACGGCTGCGCAAGTTTATAGCATGTATTTATCCACCCCGATTGATGCTTGGGGCGTGGTTTCCGCCGTTGGCTGGATGTTTGCCGCGATGGGCTTATTTGCGGCGGCTTTTGGTAGGTATCAATATGGCCATACGGCTCTGGGTGATCAAATCAATCTGAAAGACGAGTTAGATCATTTAACAGGCTTGCTCAATGCCAAAGGCTTTGAACAGAGTATGTCGCTGACGGTATTGGCCGCTGGCCAAAAGCGTGATTTGGCGCCAGTGATTACCCTCATGATGTGCCGCCTGCCTTCTATAGAGCGACAGGAGTTCGACAGTTACGGCAAAACCGTATCTAACCAAGCTGAAGTGCGCTTGGCATCGGCTATCAAACATGCCCTGCCTGAAACCTCGGTGGTGGCGCGGGTGCAGCGCGGCTGTTTGGTGATTTTTATTACCGAGCGCGTGACGCCGAAGATTGTTGAAGCGGCTGCGACCAAAATCATTTCTGATGTACTCAATGCTGAGGATCTGCCTAATTTCGTATCTGACCTGGGCTTGCAGATTCTCATAGGCCAGGTCCCCAGTCATCGCCTCAGCTCTGGTGTGTTTCAAGCCTTGCACGCTTACGGTGAAGCGCACGAATATGAAAATCGCACCATTCATTGGGTAGAGTTGAGCACAACGACTAAACCGATTCGTTAACGCGCAAGGCCTAGAGCTTCACGCCTCTTGGTCATATATCTACCCCTAGCAGGCGATTGCAGCACCACGACGATGCAACTGAAAAGCGCCGCGCCTTGAATGGAATCTGCCCAGCACAAAGCCCTGCCTAGCAGTTGAGACTAGTTTTGCTGGGTGGAGCAGCTCCGATTCGTTCGGCCAATACAATCTGTGCCCGGGCTTGGCTCTAGGCACACTTGTTGTGCCGAGCAAAAGTAGGCAATGTCTTCTTGCCAGGCCAGTAAAATCTCGGATTTACTTTCTTCTCCTTTTTCTTTCTTTTGAGCTGAGTTTTTATGAAACCCGTACGCGTTGGTCTTTTGGGTATTGGCACTGTAGGCAGTGGCGTTTTCACCGTTTTGTCGCGCAATGCCGCCGAAATTGCCCGGCGCGCGGGCCGCAGTATCGAGCTGGTAGCTGTGGCCGATTTAGATATTGAACGCGCGCAAAAAATTGTGGGCGCAGGTGTCAAAGTAGTCGGCGATGCGCAGCAACTCATAGATGATGCCAGCATCGATGTAGTGATAGAGCTCATTGGTGGTTACGGTATCGCGAAAAAACTGGTGTTGGCTGCTATTGCGGCAGGCAAACATGTGGTCACGGCGAATAAAGCCTTATTGGCAGTGCACGGCAGCGAAATTTTTGCTGCGGCTGAAGCCAAAGGCGTGATCGTGGCGTTTGAGGCTTCGGTTGCTGGTGGCATCCCCATCATCAAAGCCCTGCGCGAAGGCCTGACGGCCAACCGCATTGAATGGGTGGCGGGCATCATCAACGGCACCACCAATTTCATCTTGTCAGAAATGCGCGAAAAGGGTTTGGATTTTGATGTGGTGTTAAAAGAAGCGCAGCGTTTAGGCTACGCTGAGGCAGACCCCACTTTTGATATTGAAGGCGTAGATGCGGCGCACAAAGCCAGTTTGATGAGTGCCATTGCTTTTGGCACTGCCGTGCAGTTTGATAAAGCCTATGTCGAGGGCATCACCAAACTGGGCAGCAGCGATATTAAATACGCTGAGCAATTGGGCTACCGTATCAAATTACTGGGGATTACCAAGAGGGTTGCAAATGGTGTAGAGCTGCGTGTGCATCCCACCCTGGTGCCTGCCAAGCGCTTGATCGCCAGTGTTGAGGGCGCGATGAATGCCGTGGTGGTGCAAGCCGATGCCGTGGGTACCACTTTGTATTACGGCAAAGGGGCGGGTAGCGAGCCGACGGCCTCAGCCGTCATCGCCGATTTGGTGGATATTGCGCGCGTGGCTGATGCCGCAGCGCAGCACCGTGTGCCCTATTTGGCTTTCCACGGCGAAGCGCCAGCGGCCTTGCCTGTGTTGCCCATGAGCGAAGTAGTGACCAGCTATTACCTGCGCCTGCGCGTGGCAGATGAGGCTGGTGTGCTGGCTGAAGTCACGGGGATTTTGGCCAAAGCCGGTGTCAGCATCGATGCGGTGCTGCAGCGCGAATCTGATGAAATTAGTGCCGCTAGTGATAAAGCGCAAACGGATTTGATCATTCTCTCGCACGATGTGAAAGAAGGCGTGATGAATGCGGCCATTGCCACGATTGAGGCTTTGCCTACAGTATTGCAACCAGTGGTGCGTATCCGCAAAGAAGAACTGGCCTAACTAAACGATAGGCCGCTATCTGGGCCTAGGCCCAGATGTGTAAAACCAGCCCTAGGGCTGGTTTTTTGCATTAAAAACGGCTTTTAGGCCGCCAAAACTGCCTGGGCAGCTCTGGTATTGATAGTAAAAAAGGACGCCGCAGCGTCCTTTCTTTGCTTGCTCAGAACGAGCAGCCTAGGCTTTAAGCGAAGTTTTTCGCAGCAAAGTCCCAGTTGGCCAAATTGCTGAAGAAAACTTCAACAAATTTTTGGCGCGCATTGCGGTAGTCAATGTAATAGGCGTGTTCCCATACATCCACGGTCAAAATGGCTTTATCGCCAGTGGTCATCGGGTTGCCAGCAGCGCCAGTGTTGACGATGTCGATAGAGCCATCGGCTTTTTTCACCAGCCAAGTCCAGCCTGAACCGAAGTTGCCAACGGCCGAGTTCACAAAAGCGGTTTTGAAGGCATCAAAGCTGCCCCATTTGGCGTTGATGGCATCAGCCAAAGCGCCAGTAGGTGCGCCGCCGCCTTGGGGTTTCATGCAGTTCCAGAAGAAAGTGTGGTTCCAGATTTGCGCGGCTTGGTTATAAATGCCACCTTGCGCTTTTTTGATGATGTCTTCGAGTTCCATGTTTTCAAACTCGGTGCCTTTTTGCAGCTCATTGAGTTTGCTGACATAGGCCAGGTGGTGTTTACCGTGGTGGTATTCAAAAGCCTCTTGGCTGTAATGCGGAGCCAAAGCGTCGATAGCGTAAGGCAGGGCGGGTAGAGTGCGTTCCATGATTCTTCCTTTATAAAAATTGTGCTGATGCGATGTGCGTATAGGCAAATGCGAAAAATTTTCATCAATTGCATGTGACGCAACACAAAAAATTCTAACACTGCCACTGAAGCGACAGGGTCAGTGGGCTTATTGCGGGCTTATTGTGCGCTTATTGCCCCGCCATGCCTTGCCCCATGCGCACAGGCGCACCAGGCTGCCATTCGGGCTGAAATTTCACGCCGATATCGGGCAGGCAGAGCACCACGGTGGAGCCGAGCATAAAGCGCCCTAGTTCTGCGCCCCGTGCCAGCTCAATTTGACCGCTATCGTATTCCCACATTTGAATTTGGCCGCTGCGTTTGGCATTGACCACGCCATGCCAAACTGTGGCCATGCCGCCCACGATGGTGGCGCCCACCAACACCACAGCCATAGGGCCGCCTGGGGTGTCAAAAAAGCAAACCAAGCGTTCATTGCGGGCAAACAGCCCGGGCACATTTTCCGCCGTTAAGGGGTTGACCGAGTACAAATCCCCAGGCAAATACACCATGCGGCGCAGCGTGCCGGCGCAAGGCATATGGATGCGGTGGTAATCGCGCGGGCTTAAATAAATCGTGGCGAAGCTGCCATTTTTGAACATCTGCGCTGTAGCCGCGTCGCCGCCCAAGAGTGCCAGCAGGCTGTAATCGTGCCCCTTGGCCTGAAAAATCCTATCGCCCGTGATGCGTCCCAATTGACTGACCCTGCCATCCACAGGGCTGATCCAGGCGGTGTGCGCCAGCGGGCGCGCATTGGCTTTCAAAGCACGGGTGAAAAAATCATTGAAAGTGGCGTAATCGGCGGGGCTTTCCAGCTCCGCGTCGTGCATATCCACACCATAGCGGCGGATAAATAGCTCAATGGCGGTGCGGGTGAAGTCGCCACCGCGCAAATTGGCCAGCTTGCCCATCA
>CAZSPW010000098.1:0-6323 GCA_964608575.1 uncultured Burkholderiaceae bacterium
GGCGATGCCAAGAAAGTCATTGAAGACATGGTCAAGGCGGTGGAGGCGGTTTAATTACTGCCGCTTGCATTGCTTGTTTCGTGCAAAGAGAAAGCCACCTGAGAAGGTGGCTTTTTCTTTGTGCTGATTTTTCTGACTCGTCATTCGGCGCGAAGTCGCGAACCCAGCGCTAATTTACTGGATGCTGCGACTACGCGCAGCATGACAAAGGGGATGGGCACCGAGGAGCGCAATCTAGGGCTTGCTGCTTGCGCGGGAATGTCGCTGTAGTGTGCGGTTAAGGGTTTGCGATGGGATGAAGGCCGTTTGATTTTTATGCGCTGGTCTTAATCCGCAAACACCCAAATAAAGGCGCATCATCTGCAACTGCTCCAATGTTGAACACATAAGTCTGGCTTGCTGCATCAAAGCGTCGCTGCACACGGCTAGCGGCCATGAGGTAGTGCAGGTGCGCCACGACTTCGCCCACAGCCAGCAATTGGTCTATGGGGTTGCGCAGTTTGGGGAAGATGGCTTCCATTACCTGGGCGGCTGTCATTTCACCGTGCTGCTGCAGTAAATCGACGATGCAGTCAAACTGGAAAGCGTGGTGTTCGCGCAGCTCTTGCGTGCGCAGGTGCAGGCCGGTGAACACGCCTTGGTGCGCGGGCATGACCCAGGTTTCTGGGTGGAGGGTGTCGAGCATATCCAGCGAATCCAGCCAGTCTTTGAGCGGATTGGCCTCAGGTTCAGAGGGATTGACGGGCACATTCGAGCTGATGCGTGAGATCAGTTGGTCGCCAGCAATCAGCAAAGGTTGTGCTGGGTCTTGCTCGCAATACAGGCATATATGTTCGGGCGAATGCCCGCTGCCGATCAGCACCTGCCATTGGCGCTGACCTATGCTCAAGGTGTCACCACGGCGCAGGCGGATATAGCTCTCTTGTGGCGGCGTGATAAAGGGGTCTTTGCGCAGAAAGGCCGCCATTTTTTCTAAATTCTCGGTGCTCACGCCAGCGCCGCCGTAAAAGCGCACAAAGGCGGGCGGCAATTCAGGCCCGGCAGGGAAGGGCTGGTAATTGGTGCGCATGGTGAGGTGTTCGGCGCGGCTCATATACAGGGGTATGCCGTAGGTATTGCACAACCAACGCGCCATGCCACCGTGGTCGTAATGAAAATGGGTGCAGATCAGGGCTTTGAAGGGCAGGCCTTCCAGCTCGGGCGCGGCGGCAATTTTTGGCCAAGCTTTGAGCGATTCTTCGTGCTGCAAACCTGTGTCGATGATGACCCAGCCGTCGCTATCGCGCAGCAAATAGACATTGATGTGATTCAGCGCAATCGGCATGGGGATGCGTGCCCAGAGCACACCGTCGGCTATGCGTTGCAGCGCGCCACCAGGCTCGGGCGGCTCTATGGGGTAGACCAAGGGGGCGCTGGCGCGGGGGCGTTCTTTACTGGGCTTGCTGTCGTTTTCTTGATGGTCTTGCATGGCTATGCCTTTATTTTTGATAGCTACTCAGGCAGCTTTAATGCCCATTTTGTGCCTGTTTCCCCATAAAAATATCCCTCAAACGCAGCAGGCGGCAGTTTGAGGGATGTGCAGGGCAGATGAACAGGCGTTTTCAGGCATGCTTTAGCGTTTTTAAGCCGCCAAATCTGCCTGAGCAGCTATTGAATCAATAGTGCTTATTTATCGGCTTCGCTGGTAAAACTGTCTGAGTAGAAGGCATCAGCGGGCAGGCCATGTTGCTCGGTATAGAGTTTGACCGCGGAATTGATAACAATGGGCGCGCCGCAGGCGTACACCTCATAGCCGCTTAAATCGGCTATATCTTGCACTACTGCGGCGTGTACAAAGCCTGTGCGCCCGCCCCAGTTGTCTTCCGCCAGCGCGTCAGAGATAACGGGGATGTATTGCAGCGTGGGCATTTCAGCCGCCTTGGCCAGCACCCAGTCGTGCATATACAGGTCTTGCGGGCGGCGGCCACCCCAGTAGAAGTGGATGGGGCGCTTGCTGCCTTCAAATTGCAGATGCTCGATCAAAGCCTTGATAGGGGCAAAGCCTGTGCCTGATGCCAGCAGCACGATGGGCTTATCGCCTTCGCGCAGGTAGAAGCCGCCCAGCGGCCCTTCGGCGCGCAAAATGGCTTTTTCTTTGATGCTGCCGTTAAACAGGGGATCGGTAAATTTGCCGCCCGGCAGGTGGCGGATGTGCAGCTCAATGCGGTTGGCCGCAGGGCTGTCATCTGTGGCAGCTATGGCCACGGTGTGCGGGGCATTGCCCATGCTGTAGCTGCGGCGCGAACCGTCCTGCAAAATGAATTCAACGAACTGACCTGCGTGGAATTGCAGTGGCGCACCTGCGGGCAGTTGTAGCACCATGCGTTTGACATCGGGGGCAAGGTCTTCAATGGCCCAGACGCGCACGGGCAATTTTTTCACAGGGAAGGCATTGCTGTCGGTGACTTGTTTGTTTTCCAAGACCACATCGCTTTTGGCCTTGGAGCGGCAGGTGAGGATAAATCCTGCGGCTTTCTCGGCCGCGCTCAGGGCTTTGTCTGAATGATCGCCCATTTCCACATCGCCGCTGATTTTCAGGCATTTGCAGCTGCCGCAAGCACCGTCTTGGCAGCCATAGGGCAGAGGGATGCTGTGCGTGATGCCTGCAGCCAAAATGGTTTGATCGGCTTGGGCTGTGAATTGGCGGCCACTGGGTTCAACGGTGATTTGATAGCTCATGGGTGCGGTGAGAAAGAAATAAAAAGAATGCTTGCCCCTTGCTGTGGGCGTAACGGTGTATTTTAGACGGTGGCTAAGGGTATGATTTGCAGCTGAATTACATCAGACTTATACCTACCTGCTGCTGCAGCATTGCCCGCCTTTTTCATGACTACCCTGATCCAAAAGCCCAGTTTGCTGCAACGCGCCCGCCCATTTTTTGTGGGCATGGATTTGCCGCTGCTGGCGGGTTTTGCTATGTTGGCGGCTTTGGGCATGCTTATCATGTATTCCTCAGGCTATGACCACGGGGAGCGTTTTTTCGATCACGGGCGCAATTTGCTCTTGGCCTTGTTCATTATGTTTGCCGTGGCACAAGTGCCGCTGCCGCTCATCATGCGTGCGGCGCTGCCTGTGTATATGGTTGGCATAGTTCTGCTGCTGGCTGTAGCCGCGTTTGGCATTACCCGCAAAGGCTCAACGCGTTGGCTGAATTTGGGTGTGGTGATTCAACCCAGCGAACTGATGAAAATGGGCATGCCGCTGATGCTGGCGTGGTGGTTTCAAATGCGCGAAGGCTCGCTGCGTTTTTGGGATTTTGTCGCCGCCTTTGTGATTTTGCTGGTGCCCTTCGCGCTGATTGCCAAGCAGCCTGATCTGGGTACGGCGCTGTTGGTGCTGACGGGGGGCTTGTGTGTGATTTATTTTGCTGGTTTACGCTGGCGTTGGATCGTGCCTGTCTTCGTTTTGGGGGCGATAGGCATCAGTTTGATCGTATTTTTTGGCGATCCCCTGTGTGCCGAGGGGGTCAATTGGCATGTGCTCAAAGAATACCAACGCCAACGAGTTTGCACTTTGCTAGACCCAGCGCGCGATCCTCTAGGTAAAGGCTTTCATATTATCCAAGGCATGATTGCCATAGGTTCAGGCGGCTTTTGGGGTAAGGGTTTTATGCAGGGCACGCAAACGCATTTGGAATTTATTCCTGAGCGCACCACGGACTTTATTTTTGCCGCCTATTCAGAAGAATTCGGCTTGATTGGCAATGTACTGTTGATGGCCACTTTTGCCTTCATCGTGTTACGCGGTTTGGTTATTGCCAATCGTGCGCCCACGCTGTTTGCACGACTGATGGCGGCGACTATCGCCATGCTGTTCTTCTTTTATGCCTTTGTGAATATAGGCATGGTCAGCGGTATTTTGCCCGTGGTGGGCGTGCCCCTGCCTTTTGTCAGCTATGGCGGTACGGCGATGATTACTTTGGGCTTTGCTTTGGGTATTTTGCAGGCCATTAGCAGAGCCAAAAAAATCATACCGTCTTAATAAAAAGATAGCTGCTCAGGCAGATTTGGCGACCTAAACTGCCAAAATCATGCTGAAACTTCTTGGCTTTTGGCTTTCCAGGCACCGTAGATAGCCAAGAGGCCAGGGATCAGAATCAAAGCCCAAATGATTTTCTCTAAATTAGCCTGCACCCAAGGTAAATTGCCAAAGAAGTAACCTGCGGTGATGATGCCAAACACCCAAATGGCAGCGCCTAGCACATTGAAAAACACAAATTTACGGCGTGACATAGCCGCTACGCCTGCGACAAAGGGCACAAAGGTGCGAATAAAAGGCATAAAACGCGCCAAGACGATGGTGATGCCGCCATAGCGCTCGTAAAAATGGTGGGCTTTATCAAAGGCTTTTTTATTGAAAAAGCGCGAGTTTTCCCATTGGAACACTTTGGGGCCAAAGTATTTGCCTATGCTGTAATTGAGCTGATCGCCTGCAACCGCGGCTGTAAACAGCAAAGCACAACTGCTGCTGTAATCCAATGCCCCCGTAGCAGCAAAAGCGCCAACGATGAATAGCAGCGAATCGCCCGGCAAAAAGGGCATCACCACCAAGCCTGTTTCCACGAAGATGATGGTAAATAGCAGCACATAAACCCAATTGCCATGGTTTTCAATAAAGCTGCCGAGAACTTGATCGACATGAAAGATGAGTTCGAATAATTGGGTAATGGTTTCCATAGGGCGCCATTATGGCGGTGCTTTATTCGTATTTTTTATCTTTCTTCCGCTACAGTCTTAGCTACTTATGGAAATCTTACTTATTCTTTTTCTTACCCTGCTCAATGCCTTGTTCGCCATGAGCGAGTTGGCTATGAGCACAGCGCGCAAGGTACGCCTTGCCGCTATGGCCGAGAGCGGCGATAAAGGCGCAGCCGCAGCCATCAAACTGGCCGATGAGCCGACGCGCATGCTCTCGACCGTGCAGGTGGGCATTACCTCCATCGGCCTGCTCAACGGCATCGTGGGCGAGGCCGCTTTTGCCGCTGGCGTAGCCACACAATTGCAAAGCTGGGGCGCACCTGAGGCTGTGGCACGCCCGATTGCCACTTTCAGTGTGGTGGTGGTGCTGGCTTACATCACCCTGATTTTTGGTGAAATGGTGCCCAAACGCATAGGCCTGCTTTACCCAGAAGTTGTGGCGCGCTGGGTGGCGCGACCGATGAATTTTTTGGCTACCGCCACTGCGCCCTTTATTCGGCTCATTAGCTGGAGTACCGAAACCATGCTGCGCCTGCTGCGCATCAATACCAATAACGCCAGGCTGGTCACAGAGGAAGAAATTACGGCCAGTTTGGATGAAGGCTTGGATGCTGGCGTGATAGAAAAACACGAGCGCCGCATGGTGGAAAATGTTTTTCATTTAGACGACAGGCCGCTGACTTCTATCATGCTGCCACGAGTTGATATTCATTGGTTTCATGCCGATGAAACTGTCGCCGGTGCCATGCGTCTTATTCAAAGCCATATGCAACAAGCAGATCGGGCGCATTCTTGGTATCCCGTCTGCCGTGATGATTTAGACCATGTGCTGGGCATCGTCAGTTTGGCGCAATTGCTGCTGCATCCTGAGCCGCAAACGCCGCTAGAGCATTTGATGTTGCCGCCTGTTTTTGTGCCTGAAACCTTAACGGGGATGGAGCTACTAGAGCAGTTCCGTTTGCGGGCTGGGCGTATGGTATTTGTGGTGGACGAATACGGCGTGCTGCAGGGCTTGCTGACCCCGCGCGATATGCTCGAAGCGATTACGGGTGAACTCAAGCCTGAATTACAGGCACACGCTTGGGCGCTGCAACAGGCCGATGGCAGCTGGTTGCTCGATGCCCTCATGCCTTTGGCTGAACTCAAAACCCGGCTGGAAATGGAAGACAGTCTTCCGGGTGAAGATGCTGGCGTGTACAACACTTTGGGCGGCCTGTTGATGGCGCAAAAAGGCCGTTTGCTGCGTGTGGGCGATAGCTTGCTGTGTGCAGGCTGGCGCTTTGAAGTGCTCAGCCTGGAAGGCCGCAGAGCCGGCCAAGTGCGCGCTAGCGCAGCGATTTAAAGCGCAGGCGGCGGGCACTGGGCGAGCCTTTTATGCATCAGGGCTGAGACAAGATTTGCAAAACTGCGCGTGAGGCCGGCTGCGCAATGATGTCGGCCACACTGGGGGCGGGCGTGGGGCGTAGTGGCCTGTCCGCTTGGTCTGCAAGCGGTGTTACCAAAGAATGCGGCACTGCTTGCGACTGATCTTCTGGTGTTGCGTTTGGTGTTGCGTTTGGTGTTGCGTTTGGTGTTGTAGCGGATGGT
>CAZSPW010000099.1:0-6269 GCA_964608575.1 uncultured Burkholderiaceae bacterium
GAGTCTAGCCCCTTGGTGCCAGGCAATGACCCTACGCTGATGTTTACCAACAGCGGCATGGTGCAGTTTAAAGATGTGTTTTTGGGCACAGATAAGCGCTCTTACAGCCGCGCTACCAGTGTGCAGGCTTGTTTGCGGGCAGGCGGCAAGCACAACGATTTGGAAAATGTGGGCTATACCGCACGGCATCACACTTTTTTTGAAATGCTGGGCAATTGGAGCTTTGGCGATTACTTTAAAAAAGAAAGCATCGTCTGGGGATGGGAGCTTTTGACCCAGGTTTACGGCCTGCCGCCCGAGAAGCTGACCGCAACGGTTTACCATGAAGACGACGAGGCCTACGAGATCTGGAAAAACGACATAGGCTTGCCCCCAGAGCGCATCATTCGCATAGGCGATAACAAAGGCGGCAAATACAAGAGCGATAACTTTTGGATGATGGCCGACACAGGCCCTTGCGGGCCTTGTTCAGAGATTTTTTACGATCACGGCGCGCATATTCCTGGCGGGCCACCGGGCAGCCCCGAGGAAGACGGCGATCGCTTTATCGAAATCTGGAACCATGTCTTCATGCAGTTTGAAATGCACGAAGACGGCAGCCTCTCCAAATTGCCCGCGCCTTGTGTGGATACTGGTATGGGCTTGGAGCGCCTAGCTGCCATCTTGCAGCGCGTGCATAGCAATTACGAAATTGATTTGTTCGCCAGCCTCATCAAAGCCGCTGCGCGCGAGACTGGTTGTGCTGATTTGACGAACCCATCGCTCAAAGTCATTGCCGATCACATTCGCGCCACCGCTTTTTTGGTGGCCGACGGTGTGCTGCCTAGCAGCGAGGGGCGCGGCTATGTGCAGCGCCGCATCATCCGCCGTGCGATTCGCCATGGCTACAAATTGGGGCAGGGCAAGCCTTTTTTCCACAAATTGGTGCCCGATTTGGTGGCGCTGATGGGCGATGCTTACCCGCGCCTAAAAGCGCAGGCGGCGCAAGTCATGGCCACACTCAAACAAGAGGAAGAACGCTTTTTTGAGACTCTGTCTAAGGGCATGGAGATTTTGGATACTGCGCTCGATGGTGACCAAACCACACTGGCTGGTGAGGTGGCCTTCAAACTGCACGACACTTACGGTTTTCCGCTGGATTTAACCCAAGATGTCTGCCGCGAGCGCGGTGTGAGCGTGGACGAAGCCGGCTTTAACGCCGCCATGCAGCAGCAAAAAGACACCGCGCGCGCAGCGGGCAAATTCAAAATGGACAAAGCCTTGGCCTATGAGGGCGCGGGCAATGTCTTCAGCGGCTACGAACACTTAAGCGAAAACGCGACGGTGTTGGCGCTCTATGCAGCGGGTGAATCTGTGCAAGAGTTGCAAGCAGGGCAAGAGGGCGTGGTAGTGCTCAGCCACACGCCTTTTTATGCCGAAAGTGGCGGCCAAGTGGGCGACCAAGGCTTGATTCGCGCAGTCAATGGGGGCGGTGGCCAATTTGCCGTAGCCGATACTTTGAAAATCAAGGCTGATGTTTTTGGGCATCATGGCAAATTGACGCAAGGCCGCCTGAAAGTAGGCGAGAGCGTGCAGGCCGAGGTGGATGTGGCGCTGCGCACCGCTACCGAGCGCAATCACAGCGTGACGCATATCATGCACAAAGCCCTGCGTGAAGTACTGGGCGCGCATGTGCAGCAAAAAGGCAGTTTGGTCAATGCCGAACGCACGCGTTTCGATTTTGCCCACGGCCAGCCCGTAACGGCAGCAGAAATCGCCCAGATTGAGGCCAAAGTAAACGCTGAAATTTTGGGTAACAGCCCCACGCAAGCGCGAGAAATGGCGCTAGACGATGCCAAAGCCACAGGTGCCATGATGCTATTTGGCGAGAAGTATGGCGATAGCGTGCGTGTGCTCAATATCGGCTCATCTGCCGAGTTGTGCGGCGGCACCCATGTGGCGCGCACGGGCGATATTGGTTTGTTCAAAATCGTGGCTGAAGGCGGTATCGCTTCTGGTGTGCGCCGTATCGAAGCCATTACGGGCGACAAGGCGCTGGCTTATGTGCAAGAGCTGGAAAACACGGTCAACCAAGCAGCCGCGTCCTTCAAAGTACCGCCTGCCGATTTGCTGCCGCGTCTGACCCAAATGCAGCAGACCAGCCGCGATTTGGAAAAGGAAATCAGCGCACTCAAAGGCCAACTGGCTGCTTATCAGGGCGAAGCTTTAGCAGGGCAAGCTGTGGATGTGAAAGGCGTGAAGCTGATCGCTGCGCAATTGGACGGCGCAGATGCGGCCACCCTGCGCCAAACGGCCACCAAGCTCAAAGACAAATTGCACAATACAGTCATGGTGCTGGCAGCAGTCGATGGCGATAAAGTCGCGCTGGTCGCAGCCGTTAGCAAAGACGCTATGGGCAAAATCAAAGCGGGCGAATTGGTCAGCTTTGTTGCGGCGCAAGTGGGCGGCAAAGGTGGCGGCAAACCCGATATGGCCATGGCAGGGGGCACCCAGCCTGCAGCCCTACCTGCGGCACTGGCCAGTGTGGCCGCTTGGGTAGCAGAACGAGCGTAGGCGCGGGGCTGAAAGTCTGAAAATAGGCTTTATTTGCTATTTTAAAAGGAGCTGCCCAGGCAGCTTTTACGGCCTAAAATGCCAAAAACACCACTAAAAATGGATTGCTGATGTCTTCTTCTGATTTGCCCTCTTTAGCACCTATAGCCATTGCTAGCCCTAAGCGCAGCAACACCCTGCAAGCGCAAATCAAATGGGGGCCGCGCACTGTGCTGGTGGGCGGCGGCGCACCGGTGGTGGTGCAAAGCATGACCAATACCGATACGGAAGATGTCATCGGCACGGCGATTCAGGTCAAAGAGCTGGCGCAGGCCGGCAGTGAAGTGGTGCGCATCACCGTTAATACTCTGGAAGCGGCGCGTGCCGTGCCTGCGATTCGCGAGCAGCTCGACAAAATGGGCATAGATGTGCCGCTGGTGGGCGACTTCCATTACAACGGCCACCGCCTGTTGACCGAAGTGCCCGAATGTGCCCAGGCTCTGAGCAAATACCGCATCAACCCTGGCAATGTGGGCAAGGGCGAGAAAAAAGACAAACAATTCGCGCAAATGATCGAAGCCGCGCTGAAGTACGACAAAGCCGTGCGCATAGGCGTGAACTGGGGCAGTATGGACAGCGAGCTGATGGCGCAGTTGATGGACGAAAACGGTCGTCGTGCCCAGCCTTGGGATGCCAAGCAGGTGATGTACGAGGCGCTGATTAGTAGTGCACTGGATTCATCGCGCATGGCTGAAGAGTTAGGTATGCGGCGCGAGCAAATCATCTTGAGCTGCAAAGTCTCAGGCGTACAAGATTTGATTGCCGTTTATCGCGGTTTGGCCGCGCGCTGCAACAACCCCCTGCATTTGGGGCTGACCGAGGCGGGCATGGGCGCCAAGGGCACGGTGGCATCTGCTGCGGCGCTATCGATCTTGCTGCAAGAGGGTATAGGCGACACCATTCGGGTCTCGCTCACGCCCCAGCCAGGCGAAGCACGCACGCAAGAAGTCGTGGTGGCCACCGAGATTTTGCAAGCCTTAGGTCTGCGCGTGTTTGTGCCATCGGTCACGGCCTGCCCTGGGTGCGGGCGCACCACCAGCACCACCTTCCAAACCTTGGCCAAGCAAATCGACGATTTCTTGCGTGGCCAAATGCCAGTGTGGAAGCGCCAATACCCAGGCGTAGAAAACCTCAAAGTGGCCGTTATGGGCTGCATCGTCAATGGTCCGGGCGAGAGCAAACACGCGGATATTGGCATCAGTCTGCCCGGCACGGGCGAAGCGCCTGCTGCGCCTGTATTCATCGACGGTGAAAAAGCCCTAACCCTGCGTGGCGATGCCATCGCGCAAGAATTTCAAGCCATTGTTGAGCAATACATTGCCAAGCGATTTGGTTAAAACCCTGGAATAGACGGCTCTACAGATTTTTCCTGTTGGAAAAAGTGCGATAATCGCGCGTTATTTATTTTTTGGTAAGTACCGCAAAGCATAGGGCTTTGGCAGCGGCTGCCGTATTTTGAAAGAGCTAGGAGATCGCCATGAAAGCAGGCATTCACCCCAACTATCGCGAAGTATGTTTTATGGACATGAGCAATGAGTCCAAAATCATCACGCGCTCTTGTGTCAACACCAAAGAAACCATCAAGCTCGAAGATGGCCGCGAATTGCCCCTGTTCAAGCTCGATACATCTAGCGAAACCCACCCCTTCTACACAGGCACACAAAAGTCTGTGGACAATATGGGCGGCCGCGTAGAAAAATTCCGCAACAAATTCGCCAAGCTGCCAAGCATCAAAAAATAATTTTTGCGGCACTGCAAAAAAGCCAGCTGAAAAGCTGGCTTTTTTTATGCAAGTTCAAACAGTAATAGGATATTTTCTAGGCTGTACGCTGGCCATTGCGCTGGCCATTGCATCGGCGATCAAGTAGAGATTTTTAGGTATGTTTTTGCGGTTTTTTTCCGCAATAACTGCCTGAGCAGCTATTGATTTTGATGCGCTCTTTAGGCCTTAAACCGTGCCGCCTACAGTTAGCCCATCAATTCGCAGTGTGGGCTGGCCCACGCCTACAGGTACGCTTTGCCCATCTTTCCCGCACACCCCTACGCCTGAATCTAAGGCGCTGTCATGACCGATCAAGCTGATTTTTTTCAGGCTTTCAGGCCCAGCGCCTATCAGGGTTGCGCCCTTAACTGGATACTGGATTTTGCCTTTTTCCACCCAGAAGGCCTGGCTGGCCGAGAATACAAATTTGCCACTGGTGATATCCACCTGGCCGCCACCAAAATTGCTGGCATAAATGCCTTTATCCATGCTGGCGATGATCTCCTCTGGGCTTTTATCACCGCTGAGCATATAAGTGTTGGTCATGCGCGGCATAGGCGTGCTGGCATAACTTTCGCGCCTGCCATTGCCCGTGGGCGCTACGCCCATGAGGCGGGCGTTCAGACTGTCTTGCATATAGCCACGCAAAATCCCGTCTTCAATCAATACATTGCGCTGGGTCGGGCAGCCTTCGTCGTCCACATTCAAGGAACCGCGCCGCCCAGTTAGCGTGCCGTCATCCAACACCGTTACGCCTTTGGCGGCTACGCGCTGGCCAATTTTGCCACTGAATGCGGATGAGCCTTTGCGGTTGAAATCCCCCTCCAGCCCATGCCCCACAGCCTCGTGCAGCAGCACGCCAGGCCAGCCCGCGCCCAGCACCACACTCATCTCGCCGGCAGGGGCAGGGCGGGCTTCTAAATTGGTGGTGGCTTGGGTAACGGCTTCTTGTACATAGTGGGCAATCAGCGCGTCGTCAAAATAATCTAGGCCATAACGCCCACCACCACCGCTGCTACCCATCTCGCGGCGGGCTTGGCCGCCTTCGGTTTTTTCTGCTACCACGGTCAGCGACAGGCGCACCAGTGGGCGCACATCGGCAGCAAGTGTGCCATCCAGACGGGCAATCAGCACAACATCCCACTCACTAGCTAAGCTGGCCATCACCTGTACGATGCGCGGATCAGCGGCGCGAGCTAGTTGTTCTAGTCTTTGCAGCAAATCCACTTTATCCTGACTGCCCAGACTGGCAATAGGGTCTTGTGTTTGGTACAACGCCATGCTTTTGGCACTGGGCTTTCGCGGGATGCGAACTTTGCCATCTTGCCCTAGGCCGCTGATGCTGCGCACTTGGGCGGCCGCCTCCATCAGGCTGGCCGCGCTGATATCGTCAGAATAGGCAAAGGCGGTTTTCTCGCCATGTAGCGCTCGTACGCCTACGCCTTGGTCTATACCAAATGAGCCGCTTTTGACTATGCCTTCCTCCAGGCTCCAGCCTTCAGAGCGCGTGTACTGAAAGTACAAATCCGCATCATCCACGCCACGCTTGCCCATGTGGGCTAGGGCATTCTTTAAATCTGGTAAATCCAAACCATATGGAGCTAACAACTGTTTTCTGGCAATCTCCATGCGGGTTTGCGCGTGGGCGATGGTGGCAGAACTGGCGGGCATGGAAAGAAGTGAGGCGAGGCTTTGCATATTTGTCTATTGTAGGAAGAATAGGCACGAGCATCCCCTATAATCGCGAATTGACCTGAATTTTAAAAATGGTTTTGCTGTGGGCGTAACACAGTCAAAATCGACACAAGTCTGTTGCATATGCACAGTGCGCGGGTGGCGAAATTGGTAGACGCACCAGGTTTAGGTCCTGACGGTGGCAACACCGTGCCGGTTCGAGTCCGGCTCCGCGCACCAT
>CAZSPW010000100.1:0-3370 GCA_964608575.1 uncultured Burkholderiaceae bacterium
TTGTGGACCAAGGCGACAAAATCGAAATCGACACCCGCACGGGCGAATACCGCAAGCGCGTTTAAGCGCACAGCGCTGATGGCAGCGTCAGGCGCTCCTGGCTGTACTGTCTGCGTCGCGCCTTCCTTGGCGCCTAGCTGCCCATCTGCCCCAGCGATGCGCAGCAAAAGCTGGTTTTTCAAAGGCGCCGCTGGCGCCTTTTTGCTTTTTGGCCTAGCTTTGGCCTAGCCTGGCGCATAGCGCCGATAAAATCCTTGCTTCTTTTCTCTTTCCTTTAGTGAGTTGCCCATGACTAGCGCCGCTTCCCCTCATGTAATGAACACCTATGGCCGTCTGCCGATTGCGTTATCGCACGGCCAAGGCTGCCGCGTGTGGGATGTGGACGGTAAAGAATATCTAGATGCCTTGGGCGGTATTGCTGTTAATACGCTGGGGCACAACCATCCCAAATTGGTACCAGCCTTGCAAGAGCAGCTCACCAAGCTCATCCACACCAGCAACTACTACCATATCCCGCTGCAAGAACAACTCGCGGCTAAATTGGTTGAGCTCTCGGGCATGACGAATGTGTTCTTCTGCAATTCCGGGCTAGAAGCGAACGAGGCTGCCTTAAAAATGGCACGCAAATACGGCCACAGCAAAGGCATAGCCAAGCCTTTTGTGGTGGTGTATGAGCGCGCTTTCCACGGCCGCAGCATTGCCACGCTCAGCGCCACGGGCAACCCCAAAGTGCAAGCGGGGTTTGAGCCGCTGGTGGAAGGCTTTATCCGCGTGCCTTTGAACGACATCGAAGCCTTGAAACAAGCCACGGCCGGTCGCCATGACATTGCTGCCGTGTTTTTTGAAACCATCCAAGGCGAAGGCGGCGTCAACCCCATGCGCGCTGACTACTTGCAGCAAGTGCGCCAGCTTTGCGACCAAAACGACTGGCTGATGATGATCGACGAAGTGCAATGCGGTGTCGGGCGCACCGGCAAATGGTTTGCGCATCAGTGGGCGGGCATACAAGCTGATGTCATGCCGCTGGCCAAGGGCTTGGGCTCAGGCGTGCCTATTGGCGCGGTGGTGGCTGGCCCCAAAGCCGCTAACATTTTCGAGCCTGGTAACCACGGCACCACTTTTGGCGGCAATCCGCTGGCCATGCGCGCAGGGGTGGAAACCATACGCATCATGGAAGAGGAAAACCTGCTGGCGCATGCGGCCGCTATGGGGCAGCGCCTCATGGACGGCCTGCGCACGGCCTTTACGGGTAACGCTGGCGTGAAAGAAGTGCGCGGCCAGGGTTTGATGGTGGGCGTGGAATTGGCCCAGCCTTGCGGCGCATTGCTGGGGCAGGCTGCTGATGCAGGTTTGCTGATTTCGGTCACGGCGGACTCGGTTATCCGTTTGGTGCCAGCCCTCAATATCAGCGCGGCTGAGATAGATGCCATCATTGCCAAACTCGTGCCGCTGGTGCAAAACTTTCTGAAAAATGCCTAAAAAATCGCGGTGCAAATCTGAGATGCCATATTGCCGCTGTTGCCGCTGCTGCCGTTTGCGCAGACAGCAAGAGTGTTGAGCAAAGCGCGTGCAAGCCGAACTGCGTAGCATGGAACGCCGTGGCTACTGGCTAGGGGTCGCCGCCATGGTGTTCGTCGCCTTTGAGTGGGCGGGCTGGATCATCGCCTCCAGTTGGGGCGTGCGCCACCAGCTCAATGCTTGGGACATCACTTTTCTGCGCTTTGCTACGGCGGCGGCCGTGACCGCGCCTTGGCTCATTTGGCGGCGCGCTGATAGGCGGGCGATTTTCACGCGGCGCAGTTTGCTTGGTGCCTTGGGTTGCGGTTTTCCTTACACCATGCTGAGTTTTTGGGGGATGAAACTCGCCCCCGCCAGCAATGCGGGCGTCATCGTTAATGGCTTGTTACCTGTTTTGACTGCAGCCTTGTGCTGGTTTTGGCTGCGTCAGCGCGTGCATAGAGACAAATACGCAGGTATGGCTTTGATCGCGTTAGCGAATGTTTTGATTTTTCTGGGTGGCAATGGCGGGGCACATTCGGGCACGGCATTGCTTTTGGCGGCGGCGTGTTTGGTGGCTTTTTATGGCACAGCTATTGCGGCCTGGCAGTTGCCGCCCAAAGATTTGCTGATTGCGGTGCCGTGGTGGAATTTTCTGCTGTTTACGCCGATTTATCTGTTCGCGCCTAAAGCCTTGGCACAGGCTAGCTGGGCTGAAATTGCCTTGCAAATGGGCTATCAAGGTGTCTTGGTCAGCGTTTTAGCCGTATTTTTGATTTCCTTTGGTGTGCAAAAATTGGGGGCAGTCACTGCTTCGGCCTTTATGGGTGCAGTGCCCGCCTTGGCTGCTGTGCTGTCTTTTCTGATTTTGGGCGAGCCTGTGCGCCTGATTACCGTGTGTTCTATAGTGCTGTGCAGTGCTGGGCTTTTGCTTTACAACCTGCGGGGCAGCCGCCTTGCTTCTTCCTGAATTTCGCATCATGTCGTCATCTACCCCGATTCCAACTCCGCGTCACTATCTGCAATTTGCTGACTTTACGGCGGCTGAATACGCCCATATCTTTGCGCGCGCGCTGGACATTAAACGCAAATTCAAGGCTTTTGAAAAATACCAGCCGCTGAACGACCGCACGCTGGCCATGATTTTTGAAAAAGCCAGTACGCGCACCCGCGTGAGCTTTGAGGCGGGTATGTACCAATTGGGTGGCTCAGTCGTGCACTTAACTACGGGCGATAGCCAGCTAGGGCGCAGCGAGCCGATTGAAGACTCCGCCCGCGTCATCAGCCGCATGACGGATATTGTGATGATCCGCACCTATGAGCAAAGCAAAATCGAGCGCTTTGCCCAGCATTCACGCGTGCCCGTGATCAATGGCCTGACCAATGAATACCACCCCTGCCAAATCCTGGCGGACTTGTTCACCTATATCGAATACCGTGGCGATTTAAGCCTGCCGAATTTGGCCGATAACTTAAAAGGCATTACTGTGGCCTGGGTGGGGGACGGCAACAATATGGCCAACACTTGGGCGCAAGCGGCGCAAATTTTGGGCTTTGAAGTGCGCGTGAGCACCCCGCTGGGTTATGAATTAGATGCCAAATTGGCCGCTGTGGACGGTAAAACCTGCCCAAGCAGCTGCAAAATTTATAGCGATCCGATGCAGGCTTGCGCGGGCGCAGATTTAGTGACCACCGATGTCTGGACCAGCATGGGCTATGAGGCCGAAAACGAAGCGCGCAAAAAAGCCTTTGCCAATTGGTGTGTGGACGCCAAGATGATGGCCGCGGCCAAACCCCAAGCCTTGTTTATGCACTGCCTGCCTGCGCATCGTGGCGAAGAGGTAACGGCCGAAGTCATAGACGGCCCGCAATC
>CAZSPW010000100.1:3470-6238 GCA_964608575.1 uncultured Burkholderiaceae bacterium
AAAACCGCATGCATGTACAAAAAGCACTCCTGGAGTACCTATTGCTTGGCCGCGTCTAAGCCTCATGCGGTTTCGGCGTAGGCTAACTTTTGCATAGCAAAAGTTAAACGAGCGCTAGCGAGTGGCCGTAGGCAAAATAGAATGCATGTACAAAAAGCCCTGCTTGAATATCTGCTTCTCGGCAAAGTCTAAAGCCCATGCGGTTTGGGCGTAGGCTAACTTCTGCCGCATGGCGGAAGTTAAACGAGAGATTACTGAGCTGATACAGCAAGTAGCCATGCCTAAATCAAATTTTAGGCTTGTTTTAAGGCTTTTAAGCCGCCAAAGCTGCCTGAGCAGCTCCTAAAACAAGAGTGATAAACACAGGCTCCCCACGCTTTGCCTGCTATTGCCTAGGGCTTTAAATCCGCTTCCTCACATAAGAACCAGGCGCAGCTTCTATGGGCTGGTATTTGGCGTTGCCTGCCTTTTTGGGCGCAGTTACGGTTTTGCCTGATTGTGCTTGCAGCCAAGCCATCCAATCGCTCCACCAGCTGCCCGCATGCTCTTTGGCGCTGGCCATCCAGTTCTCGGCAGTGGCGGGGTAATGGCCCCGTGCAGGATTGGCGCCCAGCCAGTAGTTGCGCTTATTGGCTGAGGCAGGGTTGATGACCCCTGCAATATGCCCAGACGCGCCCACGACAAAGCGGCGTTTGGCTTTTTTCAGGCGTTTCATGGATTTGTACGCACCTTCCAGCGGCACGATATGGTCTTCGCGCGAGGCGTAGTAGTACACCGGCATATCGATTTGGCTCAAATCAATTTTCTCGCCGCACACGGTCAGCGCGCCTGGCTGGCACAGTTGGTTTTCTAAATAGGTATGGCGCAAATACCATGTGTACATAGGGCCGGGCACATTGGTGGAATCGACATTCCAGTACAAGATGTCAAACGGCGGCGGTGTTTCGCCTTTGAGGTAATTGCCCACCACATAGTTCCACACCAATTCATTCGGGCGCAAAAAGCTAAAGGTGGTGGCCAAATCGCGGCCATCGAGCAAGCCGCCTGCGCCGATTTGCATCTCGCGCATTTGCACCAGTGCTTCGTCAACAAAAACATCGAGCACGCCCGTATTTTCAAAATCCACCAGCGTGGTGAGGAAGGTGGCGCTGGCTACGCGCTTATCGCCACGGGCAGCCAGCACCGCCAGCGCATTGCTCAGCAGCGTGCCGCCTATGCAAAAGCCCAAGGTGTTGACTTTTTTGCTGGCTGAGAGTTCTGCCGTGATGTCTATGGCCTTGAGCACCACATCGTTCACATAATGCTCCCAAGTGGTGTGGGCAATGTCTTCGTCTGGGTTGCGCCAGCTGACGATAAAAGTGCGGATGCCGTTTTCCACCGCATAACGCACCAGCGAGTTATGCGCCTGCAAATCCAAAATATAAAACTTATTGATGCAGGCGGGCACCATCAATAGCGGCGTGGCCTGCACTTTGGCGGTTTGCGGTGCGTACTCAATTAGCTCAAAAAATGCATTGCGATAAATCACCTGCCCAGGCGTGGTGGCTAGGTTTTTGCCTATCTCAAACTGGCTTTCATCCGTCATCGATAAATGCCCGCGCTGCACATCGCCCAGCAGGTTTTGTAGGCCTTGCATCAAACTTTGGCCTTGGGTTTGTGCGGCTTTTTCCAGGGCTTCTGGGTTGCTGGCTAAAAAATTACTGGGTGCAGCCGCAGCTAGCCATTGCTCTACGGCAAAGCGCACGCGCTCTATGGCTTTGGCATGGCCTTTGAGCTTGCCCGCCAGCGCCGTCATGGTTTGTGCTTGCAGTTCGTATTGCGCTACTTGAAAGGCGGCAATCGGGTTTTTGCTCCAGCTTTCATGGCGAAAACGTCGGTCTTTACTGCTGTTTTGCCAGCCACCTAGCCAGAGTTTTTGCATGGCCTGCAGATACTCGCTTTGTATGGCTTGCAGGTCTTTGGGGTCTAGGCTGAGTTGGTTCTGTCCCAGTGCTAGGCTGAAATTTTTGATAAGGCTGTCAAACTGCATGTTGTCCCTTGGTTTTTACGCGGCATTTTTTCTCTAAGCCCCGCATCATAGCGAAGGGTGCCACACAAATTCTGCTACCCTCAGCGGCTTTGATTGTGAGGCGCGTTTTCATGGGGCAGGGCAGCGGGGGCAAGGCAGGCGGCAATATCGGCATCATCGGCGGCGGCTGGGCGGGCTGCGCTGCTGCCGCGCTCTTGGCTGCACGCGGCCATGCCGTTACTCTGCTGGAAGCCGCGCCCATGCTGGGCGGCCGTGCCCGCACCCTAGAGACGCACGACGCGCCCGAGCTGCTAGACAATGGCCAGCACATCGCCATAGGCGCTTACGCCGACACCTTGGCCCTGCTGCAAAGTTTGGGCGTGGCTGAAGACGATGCTTTCCACCGCATGCCTTTTAATTTGCAGCGCGCCGATGGCACTGGCTTACGTTTTCCTGATTTGCCCGCACCGTGGAATGCGCTGCTCGGCATTTTCGGCGCTAAAGGCTGGAGCTGGGGCGAGCGCATGGCTTTGCTGCGCTGGGCAGCGGCTTGGCAAATTAAAGGCTTTCGCTGCCATGCGGATTTAACCCTGGCGCAAATCACGCAAAGCTTGCCGCGGAAAGTGCAGCAGCAATTCATCACGCCGCTATGCCTATCGGCTTTGAACACGGCCGTGCATGAAGCCAGCGCCCAGGTGTTTTTGCGCGTGCTGCGTGATGCTATGTTCCTCTTTCCCAAGGGCGCAGATTTTTTATTGCC
>CAZSPW010000101.1:0-6229 GCA_964608575.1 uncultured Burkholderiaceae bacterium
CTCTTCAGGGCGATCGCCCAGCGGGATTTGTACTGCAGGGGCAGAAATAGCAGGCTTTTGAGCAGTTGAGGCCGCAGGTGCTGCCTGAGCAGCTCCTGAACTAATAGCGCCTAGGACATCACCTTTGGTGACGCGGCCATCTTTGCCGCTGCCAGCTACGCTGCCTGTGGGCAAGTTGTTGTCGGCCATCAATTTGGCAGCAGCGGGCATGGCTACGCCAGCTTTGCTATTCGATGCGGGTGCTGGCGCTACTGCTGCTGCTGCGCTTTGTGCGGCAACTGGTGCAGCGGCGGCGGCAGTAGGAGCTGCTGCAGTGGCTTTGCCAGCGGTGTCGATTTTGGCGATCAATTGTTCGGCGGTGACGGTGGCGCCGTCAGCCACGAGAATCTCTGCTAGTACGCCAGCCGCAGGGGCTGGTACTTCCATGACGACTTTGTCGGTTTCTACTTCAATCAAAATTTCGTCCAAGGCAACTGCTTGGCCAGGTTGTTTTTTCCAGTTCAAAAGCGTGGCTTCGGTGATGGACTCAGACAACTGAGGGACTTTGATATCGACGAGAGACATGAGGCTTTCCTTGAGAAATAGTGTTGATATGGCGTACTGGGATGTGCTTGCTAGTGGCGCTATTTATTTGCTTAGCACGGTGCCTTTGAGTTTGGCGAAAGCAGCTTCCAGCAGGTTTTTCTGTTGATCTTGGTGCAAGTGTGCGTAGCCGACAGCGGGCGAGGCACTGGCAGCACGGCCCGCGTAGCCGAGCTTTTGACCCTCTTGCATATTCTCGCGAATGTAGTGCTGCACAAAGAACCAAGCACCTTGGTTTTGCGGCTCGTCCTGGCACCAAACCAAATCACTGAGATTGGGGTATTTTTTGATAACGGCAGCAAATGCTTTGTGCGGGAAGGGGTAGAGCTGTTCGATGCGCACGATGGCGGTATCTTCACGGCCGAGTTCTTCGCGCTTAGCCACTAAGTCGTAGTAGACCTTGCCTGAGCAGATGATCAGGCGCTTGACGGCTGCGGCTTTCAGTTCCTTGTTCTCTGGAATAACAACTTGGAAGCCACCTTTGGTGAACTCGCTCAAGGGGCTCGTGGCATTTTTATTGCGCAGCAGCGACTTGGGTGTCATGATGATTAGCGGTTTGCGCAGATCGCGCACCATCTGACGGCGCAGTACATGGAAAATCTGGCTGGCCGTAGTGGGCTGCACGATTTGCATATTGGTGTCAGCCGCTAGCTGCATAAAACGCTCGAGGCGTGCGGAACTATGTTCAGGGCCTTGCCCTTCGTAACCGTGGGGCAGCATCAGTGCTAGGCCGTTCAGGCGTCCCCATTTGACTTCGCCACTGGCGATGAATTGATCAATGACGACTTGGGCGCCATTGGCAAAGTCGCCAAATTGCGCCTCCCAAATCACGAGCGAACTCGGATCATTGGAAGCGTAGCCGTATTCAAAGCCCAAAACCGCTTCTTCTGACAGCAGTGAGTCAATCACTGTGAAAGTGGCTTGCTTATCTGAAACATTTTGCAGCGGTATATAAATGCCCTCATCCCACTTTTCGCGGTTCTGGTCGTGAATAACCGCATGACGATGGGTAAAGGTGCCCCTGCCACAATCTTCACCCGAAAGACGCACAGGAAAACCAGCCGCTACCAAGGAGGCGAAAGCCATGTGCTCGCCCATGCCCCAGTCCACATGAATTTCGCCACGCCCCATGGCCGCACGGTCGGCGTAGACTTTTTTGACTAAGGCGTGTGGGGTTACGCTGTCAGGGATGGTGGTGATGCGCTCTGACAAGCGCTTCCATTCTGTTAGCGGGATAGCCGTGTCACAGGCATCGCTCCAAGTAGCCTTCAGATAAGGTGACCAGTCCACTGCAAACTTGTTCTTGAAGTTAGAGATGGTCATCTCTTCCATATGGCGACCAGCATCTAGCGCAGTGCGATAAGCTTTAGCCATGTCTTCGCCCAGGGTCTCGCCTAAGCCTTGTGCTGCTAGCTTGCTGGCGTATAGCGCACGCGTGCCGCTGTGCTGGGCAATTTTTTTGTACATCAGCGGCTGGGTCAAAGCGGGAGTGTCCTGCTCGTTATGCCCCAGTTTGCGGAAGCAGACGATATCGATCACGACATCCTTATTAAATTCCTGACGGTAAGCCAAGGCTAGGCGTGTGGCTAGCGTCACTGCCTCGGGATCGTCGCCGTTGACATGCAAAACGGGTGCGCCGATCATTTTTACGACATCAGTGCAGTACAGCGTAGAGCGCGTGTCGCGCGGATCACTGGTGGTAAAGCCGATTTGATTATTAATGACAATATGCACCGTGCCGCCAGTGTAGTAGCCACGAGTTTGCGACAGCGCCAAGGTTTCCATCACCACGCCTTGCCCTGCAAAAGCCGCGTCGCCATGCACCAGCACAGGCAGTACTTGATCGCCTTCTTTGTCACCCCGACGGTCCATACGCGAGCGCACAGAACCCGCGACGACAGGGTTGACTATCTCCAGATGCGACGGGTTAAACGCTAAAGTCAAATGCACGGGGCCGCCTGGCGTGGTGACATCTGAGCTAAAACCTTGGTGGTATTTGACATCGCCAGCTGGCAAATCCTCTGGAGCAGTGTGTTCGAACTCTGCAAACAGGTCTTTCGGTTGCTTGCCCAAAATATTGACAAGCACATTGAGGCGGCCTCGATGCGCCATGCCGATAACAACTTCTTGTACGCCTGCCGCGCCAGCGCGCTGGATGAGATCGTCCATCGCGACAATAAAGCTCTCGCCACCTTCGAGAGAGAAGCGTTTTTGCCCCACATATTTGGTGTGCAGATAGCGCTCTAGCCCCTCAGCTGCGGTCAGCTGCATCAGTACATTTTTCTTCTCATCGTTGCTTAAATGGGGTTGAGCGCGTACTGTTTCGAGTTGTTTTTGCCACCAACGCTTCTCGTCTTGACTGGTGGCGTACATAAATTCGGCACCGATATTGCCGCAGTAAGTTTCGCGTAGGGCATTGAGTAAATCACGCAGACTCAGCTGTTCTTTACCAAAATAGGTATTGCTGACATCGAATACTGTTTCTAAGTCTGAATCGGTAAGGCCATAAAAAGCGGGGTCGAGATCAGGAATTTTTTCGCGTTCAGCGCGTTTGAGTGGGTCTAAGTCCGCCCAGTGCGCGCCCACATTACGGTAAGCAGCTACCAACTGTTGCACAGCGGTGCGCTTTTTCCCCATTTCGTTATCGCTGCCGTTGGCCGCAATCACCTGACTCACCCCTGCTTTGGCACGCTCAGCAAAAGCGTGAACCACGGGTAAATGGGGTACATCGCGTGCGCTGCCACCGTGGCTGTCGGGCAAGTTTTGGACGCCGTCGAAATATTGGCGCCAATTGTCCGGCACACTGGTGGGGTCGAGCAGGTAGCTCTCGTACATCTCTTCGATGTAGGGGGCATTACCACCGTAAAGATAGCTGGCGCTACCGTAGTTTTGGTACAGGGATGACATGAAATGCGACCTCCGCGCCCTCCAAGGCGCATTAGTTGGTGAGAACCTGTTGTCTGACGCGACTGCATCGCGCCGCAACTGCTTAGAAAAACTACGCAATCACTTCCAGCCTAGGCGAAAAATGAAGCGCTGATTATCGGTTTTTTTTCAGCACATTGCTAGCCTGACTGGGATTTTGCCCACGGCTCTTTGACTTTTTGTGCAATCGCCATATGCAGTTATTGGGCTTTATTTACCTAGGAGTAATGGATAACGCCTTATTTTTACAACAAAGCCAATCGCAAGATAGCAAGGCGGCCGCACATTGGAGCTATCGTTTCTTCGTTTTGTTCGCGTTTTGCTTGGCTTTGCGGCAAAATGCGCCTGACTTCTTTGAACACTGGTAGTCCTAAGACTCTTTATAGTGCGGTATGGCTAAAGCAAAAAAAACATCATCACCCCAAAGCAACGGCAAGCCCAGTATTGCCGCGTGCATTGAAGCCGTTCTTTCGCAAAGTGATAGTTTGATCGGTGCGGTGATCGATGGCTTGACTAGCGCTGCCGAGCGCCCAGGGGCGACAGCGGGGGCGCAGGTTGTGCAAAGTCCTGCATTAATCGCGGCGATAGGCTTATTGGTGAGCCATCGCGATGAGGTAAGTGAAAAATTTAGTAAGCGTTTACGCAGTTTGCTTTACGCTGGCTTAGGCACTTCTGGGCAAGTCAAAGTGGTCACGAGTTTTCAAGAGTTGCGTTTATTTGACGAAGACAATCAGCTCGATGACAGCATTGAAATTGCCCGTGCGCAACAAGAGATGGCCATTTCTGTTGAGAAAATTTTGCCTCAGCTCGATGCCTTAATTAGCGGTTTACTCGGTTGGATTACGGTGCAGTCGCAAATCAACCCGTTGCGACCTGAAATTTTTGTCCATGCTTTGCGCGATGCATTCAAAGATTTTGTGCCAGATGAAGAAGTGCGTGGGCAGTTGATTGCCCCAGCTGCGGGGCGTTTGGGCGTCGCCCTAGAAAAACTCTACCGTAAAGTGATTGATTGGCTGTTGATGCATGGCATTGAACCCGCCGGCCCTACCCTCAGTGTGAATGCAGGCGCGGCTGGTACGGCTGCGGCTGGGACGGTCAGCTCTACGGTAGCAAAAACGATGCTGACCTTGGATAAGTTACGCCGTATGCTGACAGGTGAGAGCAACGATCAATTGCCGAGTGACTCTTTGGGCAAGCGCGGTTCGGGCTTTTTGCATACGGTTCCACTGTCGCTCAAGGCAATTGAAGACGGCAACATGATGGAGGCGATGATAGAGCGCCTTGATCACCAAGCGATCGAAGACCCAGAGGAGTTGGCGCGCAGGCAAGAGGAAGCTAGGCAGGCACTAAAAGATGGGAAAAATTTGGGCAAGCTGCTGGGGGAAGAGGTCACGCGTGTGATGCTTGATAACCTCCTCAAAGACGAGCGTATTTTGCCCAAAGTGCGTAACTTGATTAAGGGGTTAGAGCCGGCTCTGATCGATTTGGCCGAAAGTGATGGCCGTTTTTTTGGCGATGAAGAGCACCCAGCGCGGATGTATTTGAGCCAAATTGTTGACCGTGCTGTAGGTTTTACACACGAGCAGGATGAAGGCTTTGCGCGTTTTTTTAAATCAATACAAGATGCAGTCAGCGAGGTTGTGCAGGGGCATAGGCATTTACAGGATAAGGATGCTACGAGCGCAGTTTTTGAATTGGCGTTAGAGAACTTATTGGCAGTTTGGGATAGAACCGATGCGCTGGTGCGTGCGCAGCAAGAAGCTGCTGCTCGTGCCTTGCTATTGGCGGAGCAGCGCAATACAGAGGCGCAGAAATTGGCGCTGGAGTTTCATGAGTTGTTGGATGTCACCAAAATTGGTGAGCCAATCCGTGATTTCCTGACTGGGGTTTGGAGTCAAGTTGTTGCCAAAGCAGTTGTTGACAGCGGTGCAAGCATGCCAGCCGATAGCAAGGGCTATCGCGCTTTAGTTGACGACTTGATTTGGAGTGCTCAACCCAAAGTGGCACGCAAAGATAGGCCTCGCTTACTAGCTTTGATTCCAGGCTTGCTAACAAAACTGCGTTTGGGGGTGAAATCGATTGAATACCCAGGTGAGCGTTTGCAAGTGTTTTTTGATGAACTTTTGCGGGTGCATGAGCAAGCGTTAGAAGGGCGCCCACCACGGCAACAAGAAGCCTTATACAAGCCGCCTTCTGATAATGAGAACGAGGCCAGTCTTTTTACCGAGGCAAATATAGAGGCAAGTGCACCCGAGGATGTTTTTTATGATCCTAGTGATCTCCGTTGGGCGCAAGCTGTCGCTGTGGACGAACGCGAAGAGAGTGCCACTGCCAGCGAGTTCATTGACTTTGAACAGCAAGAGCGTTCATTGCAGCGCTTAGTAGAGGATGTGGGAGCTGCACAACCCAAACCAGATTTGGCAGAAAAAGATAAGGCGGAAAATCGCGCTGATGCGCAAGAGGATGGCTCGCTGTCAGCTACGCCTTTACAGCCAAAACCTGAAGCGGAAGCTGACAATGCCTCTCCTTTAGAGGCTTTGCGTTTGCAAATTGGTGTCTGGATCGAATTGAAAATTAAGGGTCAATGGACGCGGGCACAATTAACTTGGCAAAGCCCGCGTAAAACGATGTTTGTCTTTGTTTCTGGCTCTGGCACGGCGCACTCCATGAGTAAGATCGGAAGAGCGTCGTGTAGGGAAAGAGTGTACGTCCTGGTGTAGTT
>CAZSPW010000102.1:0-6045 GCA_964608575.1 uncultured Burkholderiaceae bacterium
GGCAAAACACGGCAGGTCTGCCCGCATGCTGGCCTTCGCCTTGCAGGGTGTAGAAAATTTCTTTGACTTGGTAGGACATGGGCAGATTGTCCTGTTTTTTTATGATCACAGCTTGTATCCGCTAATATCTGCGGCAGATTCTGCCGTCAGATGCTTTATTCAACCGCACCCCAAAGGAAGCGCCATGCCCGCCCACGAAAAGCTTAACTATGTGGAATTTCCCGCCTGCGATTTGGCTGCGACCAAACAATTTTTTCAAACCGTGTTTGGCTGGACTTTTACCGACTATGGCCCCGATTACACCGCCTTTGCTGGCCAAGGTTTAGACGGTGGTTTTTTCACCTCGTCTTACCGCTCGCGCAGCAATCAAGGCAGCGCCTTATTGGTGTTCTACAGCCAAGATTTGGCTGCGACTTTGCGCAAAGTCGAAGCCGCTGGCGGCGAAATTTTGCAACCCATCTATGAATTTCCAGGTGGACGGCGCTTTCATTTTGCCGAGCCTAGCGGCAATGAATTTGCGGTTTGGTCTGATCCAGAAGCCTAAGCTGCCAAGCCATCCAAAACCCAGCCCGCCGCTGCCATACCAAAGCTGGCGGTAACGCCGACAAAAGAGCCATAGCCCGCGCAATTGAGCGCCTGCCCGCCCGCGCCGGGTGCGGCATTTTCGTCTAGACCACAAGATGCGTGCGGTTTGGCCACGGCTTCGCGGCTGAAGACGCAAGCCACACCCAGCGGTTTGACTTTGGCTTTTTTTGCTGCATTTTTAGGCATGCTTTCGGCATTTAAAGCCGTCAAATCTGCCTGAGCAGCTTCTGTTTTGATAGTGGGCTTATCGAGTTTACGCAAGCGATAACGCAGTTGCGCTAACAGCGGATCGTGGGTCACGGCTTGCAAATCAGCAATTTCCAGCAGGTCGGCGCGGCGTTTGCCGCCTGCAGCACCTACGGTGATAAAGGCGCAGCTTCGCTTCACCGCTTTTTGCCGCGCCCAAGTCGCCAGCGCGGTTTTGGCTTTCACCTGATCGCAGCAGTCGATCACTGCATCCACACCTTGCAGCGCGCAGGCTTGGGCAAAAATTCCCGCCCAATTTTCGGGCGTGACAAAATCGTCTATGCCCAGCACGCGGCAGTTGGGCGCGTAACTGGCGATGCGCAGGCGCATAGCCTCAATTTTGGCCATGCCTATGGTCGTGTCGGTGGCGTGGATTTGGCGGTTGATATTCGATTCGGCGACATGGTCCATATCCACCAGCGTGATGCAGCCCACGCCGCTGCGCGCCAAGCACTCAGCCGCCCACGAACCCACGCCGCCTATGCCGATCACCAGCACATGGGCAGCGCGTATGTGCGCCGCGCCATCCACACCATAAAGCCGTGCCAAACCGCCAAAGCGGCGGTCTTCGTCTATTGCCGCACCCAAGGTTTTATTTGCCTTGCGCGTGCAGGGCTTCGCAATGGGCTTTCAAACCTGCCAGCAGTTTTTTAAAAGTGCCGCTGTGCGCCGCATTGCCTGCAATGGCAAATACGATTTTGAAAAACCAGCCTGTGGCGTTGACTTGGCAGAGGTAGTTGGCGGTGGTAACGCCGTCTTTTTCGGTAAAAGTCCAAGTGCCCCTGCCCGTCATGCTGCCACGGTCATAGGTTTCTTCGATGCGCTCGCCCGGCTGCACTTTTTGGATGATGCGCACAAAATCGCTGAGGGTAATGCCCGCATTTTTCAGGGTGTGGCGCACTTGCACGCCTGGGGCTATGGCTTGAGCACCATCTAAAAATTCGCAGGTGTAACCTGGAAACCATTTGCTGATTCCTGGGTAATTGGCCAGTTCGCGGTACACCAATTCTTTGGGCGCGTTGATTTGGATGGTGTCGGTGACATCTATGGCGTATTGGCTCATGGCAGGCGCTTTCAAAAAGGATGCGGGGCTAGGGAAATTGGCGCAGATTGTAGAAGCTTACACATCGACAGCGACCGCATCCCCATGCAGCTCCATCAGCTCGCGCCGGGCAGCGGCTTCGCCCTTGCCCATGAGTTTGGTCATGGTGGCTTCGGTGGCGGCCAAGTCTAAATCGCCCAGCTGCACGGGCAGCAGGCGGCGGGTATCGGGGTTGAGCGTGGTTTCCCACAGCTGCTCGGCATTCATTTCGCCCAAACCCTTAAAGCGGCTGACGCTGCATTTGTCGGGGTTCACGCCGTCTTTGGCCAGTTTGTCAAAGATGGCACGCATTTCGGCTTCATCCAAGGCGTAAAACTTAGCGGCAGGCTTTTTACCCCGCGCGGGGGCGTCGATACGGAATAAAGGTGGCTGCGCCACAAAGATATGCCCAGTTTCAATCAGCTTGGGGAAGTGGCGGAAAAAGAGGGTGAGCAGCAGCACCTGAATGTGCGAGCCATCGACATCGGCATCAGACAAGATGCAAATTTTGCCGTAGCGCAGACCGCTTAAATCGGGGTTGTCGCCCACGCCATGCGGATCCACGCCTATGGCTACAGAAATATCGTGAATTTCATTATTGGCGAACAGGCGATCGCGCTCGACTTCCCAAGTGTTGAGCACTTTGCCGCGCAGGGGCAAGATGGCTTGCAGCTCTTTGTCGCGCCCCATTTTGGCGCTGCCGCCGGCGCTGTCGCCCTCAACCAGAAAGACTTCGTTATGCGCAATATCTTGGCTTTCGCAGTCGGTCAATTTGCCTGGCAGCACGGCTACGCCTGAGCTTTTGCGTTTTTCGATTTTCTGCCCCGCGCGCTGCCGGCTTTGCGCAGCGCGAATCACGAATTCCGCCAGTTTTTTGCCGTATTCCACATGGCTGTTGAGCCACAGCTCCAGCGCGGGGCGCACAAAACCGCTGACCAAGCGCACTGCGTCGCGGCTATTGAGCTTTTCTTTGATCTGGCCTTGGAATTGCGGGTCTAAAACCTTGGCCGAGAGGATGAAACTAGCGCGGGCAAACACATCTTCTGGCAGCAGCTTGACGCCTTTGGGCAGCAATGCGTGCAGCTCAATAAAGGATTTGACGGCGTTGAACAGACCATCGCGCAAGCCCGCTTCGTGCGTGCCGCCTGCGCTAGTGGGTATCAGATTGACATAGCTTTCGCGTACAGCGGCGCCTTCTTCGCTAAAAACCACAGCCCAATCCGCGCCTTCGCCTTCGGCAAAGCTTTCGTGGTTTTTGTCGGCAAAACCATTGCCTTCAAACAGCGGAATCAGCGGCTCGCCGTGCAGGTTTTGCGTCAAATAATCGGCCAAACCGCCTTTGTACAGCCATTGCTGCGTGTCTTTGGCTTTTTCATTCACCAGCGTCACTTGCACGCCAGGCATCAACACCGCTTTGCTGCGCAGCAGGTGCAGCAGCTCGTTCAGCGGCAATTGCAGGCTGTCGAAATATTTGCCATCTGGCCACACGCGCACGGTGCTGCCTTGGCGGCGGTCGCCGTCTTGCACGCCTTTGCCAAAGGTGTTTTCGCGCAAACTTAAGGGCTGCACCACATCGCCGCCAGAAAACACAATGTGCGCCACTTGGCCATCGCGGTAGCTGCTCACTTCCATGCGCTTGGCCAGGGCATTGGTCACGCTCACGCCCACGCCGTGCAAGCCGCCAGAAAAGCTGTAGGCGCCGCCCTTGCCTTTGTCAAACTTGCCGCCCGCGTGCAGGCGCGTAAAAACCAGCTCGATCACAGGCGCTTTTTCTTCGGGATGCAGGCCAAAGGGGATGCCCCGGCCATCGTCTTCCACACTGGCCGAGCC
The DNA here is from genome assembly GCA_964608575.1 of uncultured Burkholderiaceae bacterium. Classification (GTDB taxonomy): domain Bacteria; phylum Pseudomonadota; class Gammaproteobacteria; order Burkholderiales; family Burkholderiaceae_C; genus JAMIFN01. Next base: position 3,743 of record CAZSPW010000102.1, read on the forward strand.
ATCGGCGTGCAGGGTGAATTTGATTTTTTTGCAGTAGCCCGCCAGGGCTTCGTCGGCGGCGTTGTCTAGCACTTCTTGCAAAATATGCAGTGGGTTTTCTGTGCGGGTGTACATGCCTGGGCGTTGCTTCACAGGCTCTAAGCCTTTGAGCACGCGGATGGCGTTTTCGCCGTAATCAGGGGTAGGGGGATTTGCCATATTTGCCATGCGCGGCATTTTAGCCAGAAGAAAATCCAGGGCTGGATAAATAACCAGCCTTGGGTTCGAGTAATCCAGGGTGGCTACACTTTGGCTCTGCTTGTGTTCTTTTTTATATATATTTTTGGCACTTTAAGCCGCCAAACCTGCCTGAGCAGCTCCTGAATTCATACGGATTTCTTATGCTTTTTGTACTTTCTCCTGCCAAAGCCTTGGATTACACCAGCCCCCTGCCTGTTGCGGTCGAGGCCAGTAGCCCCATTTTTCAAAACCGCGCCGCCGATTTGATTGCCGAGCTGAAGAAACTCAGCACAGCCGAGGTCGCTGGCCTGATGGATTTATCCGATAAGCTGGCGCAGCTTAATGCCGATCGTTATGCGGCGTGGAAGAAAAAACCTAGCCCCGATATGGTGCGCCCAGCGGTGCTGGCCTTCAATGGTGATGTGTATGAGGGCCTAGACGCCAAAAGCCTGAACGCCAAACAATTGCGCTGGCTTGATCAGCACTTGCGGATTTTGAGCGGTTTGTATGGCGTGTTGCGCCCGCTTGATGCGCTGCAGCCCTATCGCCTAGAAATGGGCACGCGCTTTGGCGTGGAAGGCGCGGCCAATCTGTATCAATACTGGCAGCCGCATATAGCCCAGCATTTGAATGCGGTGGTGCAGGAGGGTGGGCACAAGGTGCTGGTGAATTTGGCCTCGACCGAATACTTCAAAGCGGTGGATGTCAAACAGCTAAAAGTGCCGGTGCTGGAGTGCCGTTTTGAAGAATACAAAAACGGCAGCTACAAAGTCATCAGTTTTGCCGCCAAACGCGCGCGCGGCCTGATGATGCGCTGGGCTGCGCTAGAGCGGCTGCAGCGGCCTCAGGATTTACGCGAATTCGCGCTGGAAGGCTATGCTTTTGCGCCACAATGCTCGACTGAGGAGCAATTGGTTTTCCGCCGCACTCCTGCTTAACTTTTTTTGTTGTTGAACCATGCGCCAAAAACCCAATGACGAGATCGTAGCGTGGGCAAAAAACTTAGCCGCCCAAGGCACAGATCCAAACGACATGATGCAACGCCTGCTCAAAGCCGGTTGGCTGTTTGAATCGGCACTGATCATCATGCAGCCGCATTACCCCGATTGGGTGGCACGCCAGCCGCGCCGCTTAGCTGCCGAGCCTCTGAGCCCAGCCCAACGATTGCAAAAATCGCTGGGGATGCCGCAGTAATGCAGCCCTAGCCGCAGCCTATAAAGCCTTTTATGTCACGCCTTCCTAATTTGCCCACCATACTTACCTGGTTGCGTATTGTTCTGATTCCCTTGGTGCTGGGCGTGTATTACCTGCCTTGGCCAGAGCAAGCTCAAAATTTATGGGCCTGCGGTTTTTTTGCCATTTCTGCCGCGACCGATTGGTTTGATGGCTATCTGGCGCGGCGCTGGGGGCAAACCTCGGTTTTTGGCGCTTGGTTGGATACCTTGGCCGACAAATTGCTGGTGGCCGCTTGCATGGTGGCGCTGCTGCATTTGGGGCGTGTCGATATGCTGGTCGCGCTGGTCATTATTGGGCGCGAAATTACCATTTCTGCGCTGCGTGAATGGATGGCCAAAATCGGCGCATCCGCTAGCGTTGCGGTGGCGACCATAGGCAAATGGAAGGCGGCAGCGCAGCTGCTGGCCATAGGTTTTTTGCTGTACTACCAAGACTTATGGGGCTTGCCTGTATTCACGATAGGCACTGCCTTGGCATGGTTAGCTGCCGTATTAACGCTGTGGTCTATGGTTTATTACTTAGTCAAAGCCTGGCCTGCTATTCGTGCCAAGCAAATGGATTAAGACCAGCGCCAAAATCGATGAAGATTACTATGAAAAAAAGAGCTGCCCAGGCAGATTTGGCGGCCTAAACTGCCAAAAATGGTATAGAAATAGGCATAAGAAAAGGCTAGGATTTAAGTCCTAGCCTTTTGCTTTGCAAACCGTAGGAGCTTAGCTGGCCGCTTCTGCCTCAGGCTTACCAGTTTTTTCCTTTTTCGGCGTAGGGATGATGTCGAGCATGACCTCACCTTTATCGTCGATATCCACGGTGATGTGCCCGCCGTCGGTTAGGCGGCCAAACAGCAG
>CAZSPW010000103.1:0-5961 GCA_964608575.1 uncultured Burkholderiaceae bacterium
GTAGTTCTCGCCGGTCTTGTAAAACGCCCCTTCCGCGCGCGCAACGGTTCTCAGCGCGGCAAAGAACTTCGAGAGATCTTCTCGAAGACCGTCGATCCAAGCTTGCCGGAACTCTGAGGTTTTCTGCTCTTTCGTTAGCGTGAGATTCACGTATGAAAGAGCAGCTGCAATGAGGGCCGCCGCAATCGTCCCGATTGCAATCAGTGCTTGAGCTGGTATGTAGTCTGGCATGCAAATCTAACTAGAATTAGACGACAGAGTGCCGCCCTTCACAAGTATCATAACAGCAGGCTCGCCTCTCTCTTCTCTCAGCATAAACCCTAGAACCGTAAATTTTATGCAAACCTAAAATGCAGCGGATGGACACCTTTATTCCCAATTCTCCAAGCAAGACGCCGCAGTCACCTAAATTGCTAGAGCGCATGCGCATGCATTTGCGTGCACACCATTACAGTTTGCGCACCGAGACGGCTTATCTTGATTGGGTGCGACGCTTTATTTTGTTTCACCACAAACGCCATCCACAGGATATGGGGGCAGCTGAGGTGGAGGCCTTTTTGACCCATTTGGCTGTGGAAAGGCAAGTTTCCGCCTCTACACAGAATCAAGCCAAAGCCGCCATTTTGTATCTGTATAAACAGTTTTTGGGTATTAGCCTGCCTTGGCTGGATGATGTCGTGGCGGCCAAACGACCTCAGCGCCTGCCCGTGGTACTTACCCAGGCCGAGGTGCGACAGCTGTTGCTGCATATGGATGGCACCACGGGTTTGATCGCGCAAGTTTTGTATGGTACAGGCATGCGTTTGATGGAGGCTTTGCGTCTGCGTGTCAAGGATATTGAATTTACCCGTCGTGAAATCGTGGTGCGTGAGGGGAAGGGCAATAAAGACCGTGTGACGGTTTTGCCTGAAAATTTAATTGCCCCTCTACAGAGGCAATTAGAAAAATCCCGTGCTTTATATGAAAAAGACAGAGACGATGGTTTGGCTGGGGTGAGTTTGCCCCATGCATTGGCGATGAAATACCCGAAAGCCGAGGAGAGTTGGGCGTGGCAATGGGTGTTTCCTTCGCCCGTGCGGTCTTTAGACCCCAAGCCTGACCCGCGTACAGGGCAACTGCTCGAACGCCGACACCATATTTACCCTGAATCGGTGCAACGCGCGGTGCGCGAGGCCGCGCGTTTGACCGATATTGCTAAACCGGTATCGCCGCATGTGCTGCGCCACTCTTTCGCCACACATTTGCTGCAAGCAGGTTACGACATCCGCACGGTGCAAGAGCTGTTGGGGCATGCACATGTCAATACCACCATGATTTATACCCATGTGCTCAATATAGGCGGGCGAGGTGTTCTAAGTCCACTGGATACGCTTTAAGGCATGAAAAGCATAAAAACCAATAAAAAACCATAGCTGCTCAGGCAGGTTTGACGGCTTAAAAGGCCAAAAAAGCACCGAAAAAAAACCCAAGCATAGCTTGGGCCATCGGGCTTTATTGAACCGTTTTTTTATTTAGCAGCGGCTTTCTTCAGCGCAACTTTTTTCGCCACAGTTTTCTTGGCAGCCGCCTTTTTGGCTGGCGCTGCTGGAGCTGCAGGGGCTTTTGCTGCCACGGCCTTTTTAGCCGCAACTTTTTTGGCGGCTACTTTTTTAGCTGGTGCTGCAGCTGGCGCGGCAACTGTTTTACTGGCAGCTTTCTTCGCTGCAACTTTTTTCACTGGTGCTTTTTTAGCTGGCGCAGAGCTGGCTAGGGTTTTGCTCACCGCTTTTTTTGCAACAGCTTTTTTAGCTACCGGTTTTTTCTCGGCGGCAGGCTTAGCTTTGGTTTTCGTTGTTGCTTTTTTCGCTGCATCTTTCACAGGCTTGGCAACTTTCTCGCCCCAAATATCTTCTAAATGGTAATAAGCGCGAATCATGGGCTGCATGATATGGCACACCGCCATACCGCAATCGACAATGATCCATTCGCCGTTTTCTAAGCCTTCAACGCGTGGTTTAGGAAAACCTGCCTCTTTGACTTTATCCAACACGCTCATCGCCAAAGCTCTGGTTTGGCGGTTGCTATTGCCGCTGGCAATCATGACGCGCTCGAAAAGCGAGGTTTGATGCTCGGTATCAAACACTTGGATATCTACTGCCTTCACATCCTCCAAGCCTGTAACTATGGCCAACTGCAAGTCATTGATGCCGGTATCGATTTTTTTAGTGGATTTTTTAGCGGTGGCCATGGTATCTATTGAAGAATAAAGAAGGTGATTTGCAATATAGCGCAAGACGCGCACATCCAACGCATCTTTGAGCTGTCTTTGTTGCGCTGGGCTTGGACTACCGTCCCTCAGCGCATGCCTGATGGCCGTAGAGGACAAGGCATCGGGCTGTAAAGGCAGGTACAAAACATTGCAAAGGGCGCTATTGTGCCTGCTTTGTTGCCCTTTTTCTTCACGCGCATAAGACGGACCGCCTAGGGGTGGGCTGCCTGGGCGCTCAGCCACCACCAGCGTCACCTTGGCTAATAAGTCCTGCCAACGCCGCCATGTATGGATTAGCGCGAATTGATCAGCCCCTAAGAGCAAAAACCACTGCACATCTGCGCCCATGCGCTGCTCTAGCGCCGCTAGCGTTTCTATGGTGTAGTTGGGCTGCGTGCTGTTGGCCTCCATATCGCTGATTTGCACCCTGGGTACATCGGCAAAAGCCAGCTTACACATAGCCAAGCGATGCAAAGCGGGGGTAAGCGCCCGCGACTTGTAGCTACTGGCATTGCCTGTTGGCACCACCAGCGCCAGATCCGCTTGGGTTAACTCTAACGCCGCCGCTAGCAGCGCACGATGGATACGATGCGGCGGATCAAACGAGCCACCATAAAACAGGATTTTTTGCACAGATAGGCTCAAGGCTTGCGGCTCAAGTTCTACGCTTCTAAACCCAGCCAATCGCGGCGCACCAAAAATTTATCGGTCAAATCGCGCTCTGGACTACCGACAGGCCAAGTTTTTTGATAAGACCAATTGGCTTGCGGCGGCATAGATAGCAAAATCGATTCAGTGCGCCCGCCCGTCTGCAAGCCGAAATGGGTGCCGCGGTCAAACACCAAATTGAACTCCACATAACGGCCTCGGCGATAACACTGGAATTCGCGCTGCGCAGAGGTGAACGGGGTATTTTTACGGCGCTCCAGAATCGGCAGATACGCCTGCAAAAAAGCATCGCCCACAGATTGCATCATGGCAAAACCGCCGTCAAAACCCAAGTCACTGACATCATCGTAAAAAATACCGCCTATGCCGCGCTGTTCTTGACGATGTTTCAAATAAAAATATTCATCACACCAAGTTTTGTATGCAGGGTAGCGGTGCTCACCAAAAGGCGCGACCGCAGCGCGGCAAACCTGATGAAAATGCACGGCATCTTCCTCAAAGCCGTAATACGGTGTCAAATCCATACCGCCGCCAAACCAACAAACCTCTTGTCCTAGCTGGGTCGTAGCGCGCAACATGCGCACATTCATGTGTACGGTAGGTACAAAAGGGTTTTGCGGATGAAAGACCAAGGACACGCCACAGGCCTCAAACGGGCAGCCAGACAATTCAGGCCGTTTTTGCGTCGCGGATTTGGGCAAAGCTGGGCCACTGACTTGGCTAAAACCACAACCCGCGCGTTCAAACACCGCACCGCCCTCCACAATGCAAGTTATGCCCTGGCCTTGCAGTGCTTCACCTGCGGGTTTGTGCCAAGCGTCGCGCACAAAGGGCTTGCCGTCTATGGCTTCCAAGCTATCGACTATGCGTTGCTGCAAACCTTGCAAGTACATGGGAACGGCAGAGAAATCGGTCATCTATCATCCTTGAAGCAAAAGATATACCCACAACACGGGTTTTACCCAGATTCTAAGCGCCAGCTGCAGGCAATTTCAGCCCCAGCAACGCGAACCTTGACTGCGCGCAAATCTGGCGTGAAGGCAGGAAGGCCTAAGCCCCGTGCTAGAATCTCGCGCTTGGCTAGACTGCGGAGAGATGGATGAGTGGTTTAAGTCGCACGCCTGGAAAGCGTGTGTGGGTTAATAGCCCACCGAGGGTTCGAATCCCTCTCTCTCCGCCACACTGCAAGCCAATAAAACCTAGCCGTTGATGCCTTCAACGGCTTTTTTTATGGCTACAAAGCCTTACCCTGGCTTTGATAGACTTAGCGCCTATGCCCAGACCTGAGCCACGCACCATCGCCGACTTTATCCAAGCACCTGGTTTGTTGTCGCAGTTGCGCTATCGCATGGCGCAGTCGCAGGCGCGGCTGGACTGCATTTTGCCGCTGCTGCCCGCGCCACTACGCTCTCACATCAAAGCCGCCAGTATCGATTGGATAGAAGTTGACGGGCGTGAATCTGGCGTTTGGCATGTGCTGTGCCCCAATGCCGCAGCCGCAGCCAAGCTGCGCCAACTGCAACCGCGTTTATTGGCGCAACTGCAAAAGCAAGGCCTACTGACGCATGAGTTGCATTTCAAAATTCAGGGTAAAAACTGAACTTTAGGCCATCAAACCTGCCTGAGCAGCTCACTTTATTGAAGTAAAGCACAGCCATCCTATGGATACCTGCGATAACAGCGCCTCATTGCCGGCAGACGATGCTCGTGCCGCTTTGCTGGCGCAGGTGGCGGCCTTGCCGCCCCTGCCTGGGGTGTACCGCTATTTTGATGCGGCTGGCGCACTGCTGTATGTGGGCAAGGCTAAGAACCTGAAAAAGCGCGTTTCCAGCTATTTTCAAAAAGACCACGGCGGCACGCGCATAGGTTATATGGTGGGCAAAATTGCGCGGCTTGACACCACCGTAGTGCGCACCGAAACCGAAGCCCTGCTGCTAGAGAACAACCTCATCAAAACCCAGTCGCCGCGCTTTAATATTTTGTTCCGCGACGACAAAAGCTACCCGTATTTGAAGATGACAACGGCACTGGGCGCTGGCGCCGCGCCATCTGCCGCGCAAGCTGAGGCCAAAAACTTTGCGCGCATGGCCTATTACCGTGGCGCTACCGATCAAAAACACGATTACTTTGGCCCTTATCCCAATGCCTGGGCTGTAAAAGAAAGCATATTGCTTTTGCAGAAAGTTTTTCAAATTCGCACTTGCGAAGACAGCGTTTTCGCCAACCGCAGCCGCCCCTGCATGCTGCACCAGATCAAACGCTGCACTGCCCCTTGTGTGGGGCTGATTAGTGCGCAAGATTACGCGGCTGATGTAGCCAATGCCCAGCGTTTTCTGCGGGGCGATACGCACAGCCTGTTAGCGCAATTGCAAATGCATATGCAGCAACTATCAGATGATTGGAAGTTTGAACAAGCCGCCTTGGTGCGCGACCAAATTGCCAACCTCTCCACCATATTGGCGCAGCAAGCGGTAGAAACCACCAGTAACGAAGACACCGATATCTTGGCCGTACAAGTCCAAGGGGGGCGTGCCTGTGTGAATTTGGCCATGGTGCGTGGTGGCCGCCATTTGGGCGATCGTGCGTATTTTCCGCAGCAATTGCAAGATGCCATGCAAATCACGCTAGCAGCAGAGGATGAGACTGAGGATGGGGAGCGCGTGCTGCCTATATCCACGCTGGCGCAAGCTGAGAGCCTGGTGCTGCAAGCCTTCGTGGCGCAGCACTACGGCCCGGGGGCGGGTCCCTTACCTGACACCCTGATCCTCAGCCACGCCGTAGATAAAAGTTTGCTGCAATTTCTGGGCAATCAAAGCAAAGCACAAAAAAACCGCCGCCTACAGGTGTTGACCCAACCCAAGGAACAGCGCCGTATTTGGCTAGAAATGGCGCAAAAGAATGCGGCCATTGCGCTAGCGCGCCTTTTAGACCAAGAAGGCGCACAACAAGCGCGCACGCAAGCGCTGGCCGAGGCGCTGGATTTGCAAATCGACGACTTGGTCCGCTTGAAAATTGAGTGCTTTGACATCAGATCGGAAGAAGCA
>CAZSPW010000104.1:0-5908 GCA_964608575.1 uncultured Burkholderiaceae bacterium
ACCCCGGTACTCACCGTGAAAGGGTGATGTCCTAGGCCTCTAGACGATAGGGTCATCATTTGTTGAGTCCGCTAGTATAACACGATTTTTTGCAGTTTCTACAAAAAAAGCATCGAACCACAGTTTATTTGGTGGAGGTAAGCGGAGTCGAACCGCTGACCTCTTGCATGCCATGCAAGCGCTCTACCAACTGAGCTATACCCCCATAAACTGTGATGCAGTGCTGTGTCAGTCCTGAATCGGTACAGCCCGCTATTCTATAGATAATTTTCTGCTTTTGGCAAATCAAGTGAAAAAAAATGCATTTTCTGTTCGTGCAGCTCAGCCCCATTGAAAACAGCGCATGCCAACAGGCGCTTGCGGGTAGCTGCCCGTTAGGATGTGGGTCACTTTTTCAGCTGGGCAGCTGGCACCTGCGGGGTAAAGCAGGGGAGCGTAATGCTCTAAGCTGGGGTGAGCCTTGTGCAGGCGCTGCAGTTTGCTGCTATCGGCAAAATCGTAAAGCGCATGGTGCTGGCGGCTATCAATCGCTTGGGTGATGTCGGCATCAAAGGCAAAGACTTCGCTCCATATTGGGTGCTGACGAGGTGCGCGTATCAAGCCAAAATTGTGCACCGTGTTGCCCGAGCCGATGACGAGTATGCCCCGCTGCCGCAAGACGGCCAAGGCTTGTCCCGCCTGGTAATGCTCGGCCAAGCTGGCCTGCTGGTTGAGGCTGAGTTGCAATACGGGAATATTTGCTTGGGGGAAAAGGTGCATCAACACGGCCCACGCACCGTGGTCTAAACCCCATTGCCCATCATCGCTTTGAATGCGTAACTGGGGCAGAGTCCGAATGATTTCTTCTGCGATGCCTGGGCTGCCGGGTGCGGGGTATTGCTGTGCAAACAGTTCAGCAGGAAAGCCGCCAAAGTCGTGAATGGTGCGCGGTTGTTTGGCCGTGGTGATTTGCCAGCCTTGCGTCATCCAATGTGCGCTGATGAGCAAAATGGCGCGCGGGTTTGGGTAGTGCGTGCGTAGGCGCTGTCCCCAGGCCTGCCATGCCAATTTGAAAGGGTTATCGTCTATGGCGTGCATGGGGTTGCCGTGACCGACGAATAAAGCCGGTTGCGTTGTGGGGGATGGGGCGGTGTTGTGCATGATGCGCTATTGTGCAGATATTGCGTCAGCCATAGGAAAAGGGCTTGGGGGCAGCGATAATGTTGGCCTTGCGTCTCTCCAGACTGTCTAGAGAGCATCTAAAAAATGAATAAGCTATGTTTACAGGCATCATCACCGCTGTCGGAAAAGTTGACAAAGTCGAACCTTTAGGGAAAGGCTCAGGCTTTGGGGTGCGCGTGGTCGTTAGCGTACCCACACCTAGCGATTATTTGCATGATGTGGGCTTGGGGGACAGTATTGCCATGCAAGGCGCTTGCATGACCGTGACGCAGCTCAATCTGCCTGCGCAGCAGTTTGTGGTTGAAGTCTCGGCAGAATCACTGGACAAAACCCGTGGTTATGCCTTAGGTGAACGCATCAATTTAGAAAAAGCCTTGCGCGCGCACGACCGCCTAGGCGGCCATATTGTTACCGGTCATGTGGATGCGTTAGCTCGCGTGCAACAGTTCGCGCCTGTGGGCGAGAGCTGGCTTTTGGTGGTGCGTGTGCCGCTGGCTTTGGCCAAGTTTTTTGCGTACAAAGGCTCGATCACCGTCAACGGCACCAGCCTGACTGTCAATAGCGTACAGGACTGTGCCGAGGGTTGTGATGTCAGTATCAATTTGATTAACCACACGGTAGAAAACACCGCCCTAGGTGATTTGAAAGTGGGTAGTGCGGTGAATGTAGAGGTAGATTTAATTGCCCGATATTGCGAAAGAATGTTGAGCCAAAGAGCACTAGGTTAAATGGGCAATGGCTTTAATGGAGAGTAGGAAAACACCATGCATCCCGAAGAAAAAATTGCCCAATTGGGCTTGAGCTTGCCGCCCGCGGCTACACCCGCTGCGGCTTATATTCCCTTTGTGCAAAGCGGCAATTTGTTATTTTTGAGCGGCCATATCCCCAAGCGCAATGGGCAAGTAGTGGTGGGGCAATTGGGGCGCACCATGCAAACGGCAGAGGCCAAACAAGTGGCGCGTGAGGTGACAGTTGATTTGCTGGGTACGCTCAAAGCAGCGGTAGGCGATTTGGGACGCATTCAGCGCATTGTCAAAGTGATGGGCTTGGTCAACTCCACGCCCGACTTTACCGAGCAGCATTTGGTCATCAACGGTTGTTCTGAATTATTGGGCGAAGTCTTTGCCGATAAAGGCGTACATGCGCGTAGCGCCTTTGGCGTGGCGCAAATTCCATTAGGCGCGTGTGTGGAAATTGAGCTAATTGCCGAAATTTCCGCGTAGATATTGCCTGAGCAGCTCACTTTTTTATACTCACAAGCCATGAGCATCATCACCCGCTGCCCTGAGTGCCGCGCTAGCTTTAAAGTCGTGCCTGATCAAATCAAAATCAGCGACGGCTGGGCGCGCTGTGGTCGCTGCCAAACGGTGTTCGATGCCTTGGCTAATCAGGTGTTCCAAGTGAGCGCGCGGCCAGTATCCGAACCCCGTTCACCAGCACCAGCACCAGCACCAGCACCAGCACCAGCACCAGCACCAGCACCAGCGCCAGCGCCAACGCCAACGCCAACGCCAGCGCCAGCGCCAACGCCAGCGCCAGCGCCAACACCAGCGCCAGAATCGGGGCAAATAAATACGGATGAGATAGGTGCGAGCGACTTTCATGTCTCGGCTTTTTTGCCGCAGGATGTGCTGCACAGCCCTGTTAGTTCAAACGCTGGCGATATTTTTCATCGTCGCCCTGGTGCGCCTCTAGCTGCAGACGATTTTGCAGATTCCTTGCAGCAAGCGCTGCACTCGAGCTTTGGTATGGGTGCTGGCGAGGGGGGTGGGCGCAATCCCCGTGCCCATTTACCGCCCACGCGTGCCGATAAGTCTGTGCCTCCAGCGCTTAGCCAAGAAGAACAAAGCCAGTGGGAGCAGTTGGACGAGTTGGATGCTTTGGGCTCTGCTTCGTCAGCTTTGAACGCGGCAACTGAAGGCGCGGACAAGGGTGGAGCTACACCCCCGAATTTTGTGCGCCGCGCAGAGAGAGCTGCCCGTTGGCAGCGCCCTTGGGTGCGCGTTTTGCTGAGTTTCTTGGCGCTGCTGCTGGCCTTGGCCTTGGCGGGGCAGTGGGCGTGGCGGCAACGCGATTATTTGGCCGTGGCGCATCCACAGTTGGCGCCCTGGCTAGAGCAGGCTTGCGCCCTGCTAGGAGATAAATTGCAGGCTTGGCACCATATCGATGCGGTGAAAGTTGAGGCTTCAGGGTTCAATAAAGTCAATGCGCAGGAATTTCGTATCAGCGTTCACTTGCGCAATACCACATCCCTGCCTGTAGCAACGCCCTCGGTATTGTTGAGTTTGAACAATAGCGATGGGCAAACCCTGGTGCGTCGGGTCTTCAGCCCTGCGGAGTTAGGTTTGCCCAGCTCCACCTTGGCTGCACGCGAACAATATATGGGCAATGCCTTAGTTGAAGTCATGGACAACGATTTAAGCCACGCGATTGTGGATTACCAAATGCTGATTTTTTATCCATAATATGAATTATTTTGATAGCTGCTCAGGCAGTTATTTCGGGATTAATGGCCTAAAACATATCTAAAAAATCAAGATAAAAGCATAGCAAACACTTATTGCTCCATCATTTCTCCATCAGTGGAATAAAAAACGGCCGAAAGGCCGTTTTTTCTTTTGTTGTTCCCAAAGTGGAATTATCTGGCTACTTGCATAGGCGCACGGGCAGGGCGAGCGCCGCTACCAGCTCTGCCCTGAGCGCCACTGCTGCCACCTGCACTACGGTTGCCGCCGTTACTGCTGCGCCCACCACCGCTACCCGCACTGCCGCTGCCGCCGAAGCGGTTTTGGCCTTGGTTTTGGCGCGAGCCTGATCCATCGGTGCGGCGCTGGCCGCCTGGTTCGCTGCGTGTTGGGGCTTGGCCGCGGCCTTGGGCTGCTTGATTGCCTGATGCACTGCGGCCCTGTCCATCCGCTGTGGGGCGGCTAGGCCTTTGTGCTTGCGTGGTTTTTTTCTCGCGGATGCGTTGCATTAACTCTTGTTTAGCCGCTTTGGCGGCTGCGGCCATGACATCACGGCCAGGTGGTTTACCGCGCCCGCCCCAAATCGTTTGCCTGCCCATGGCAATAGGCTCAGCCTTCTCACCTGCTTCTGGAGCGTATTCAGGTAAATCCTGACGGGGAATTTCCTGGCGCGTGAATTTTTCGATTTCCAGTAAAAAGCCTTCTTCGTCCAGGCTGACCAGATTCACCGCATGGCCTTCGCGCCCGGCGCGTCCGGTGCGGCCGATGCGATGTACATAGTCCTCGGGCACATTGGGAATCTCGTAATTCACCACATGCGGCAGCTCTTCAATATCAATGCCACGGGCGGCAATATCAGTGGCCACCAAAGCGCGAATCGCGCCCGATTTAAAGCCAGATAAAGCCTGCGTGCGCGCGCTTTGGCTTTTATTGCCGTGCAGTGCCATGGCGCTGATGCCGTGCTTAGTCAGAAATTCAGCCACATTGTTGGCACCAAATTTGGTGCGTACAAAGACTAGGACTTGGCTCCAGTCTTTGCTCTCGATGATGTGAGCCAAGAGGGTTTTTTTCTTACCGCGCCCAACTAAATGCCAGACTTGGCTGATGCGTTGCACGGTGGAGTTTTTCGGCGTGACTTGAATGGATTGCGGGTTTTTCAACAAGCCTTGCGCCAGCTGGCGGATCTCGTCGCTGAAGGTGGCACTAAACAACAGGGTTTGGCGCTCTTTGGGAAGCAGCGCGAATACTTTTTTCATGTCGTGGATAAAGCCCATATCCAACATGCGGTCGGCTTCGTCCAGCACCAGCATTTGCACCGTGGATAAATCCAGTGCGTTTTGCTGCGCCAAATCCAGTAAGCGCCCGGGCGTGGCCACCAATACATCCACGCCACGGCGCAGCGCGTCGATTTGCGGGTTCATGCCTACGCCGCCAAAAATCACGGCACTTTTGATTTGTAGATGTTGGCTATACATCTTGACTTGCTCATGCACTTGCGCGGCCAATTCGCGCGTAGGCGTGAGTACCAAAGCGCGCACGCCAGGGCGGCCAAATTTGTTGTTCAGGCTGCGGGTGGTAGCCAGGCGGTGCAATAGCGGCAGGCTGAAAGCGGCGGTTTTGCCTGTGCCTGTTTGTGCGCCAGCGAGCAAATCGCCGCCTGCAATCACGGCAGGTATCGCTTGCGCTTGAATGGGGGTAGGGGTTTCATAGCCTGCGTCATGCACGGCTTTGACGAGTGCGGGCAGCAGCCCAAGGTCTGCAAAATTCATAAATGCAAAAAAAGAAAGAGGGAATCAGCGCCTTGTCGCTTTTATCGTCCGATAAGGGACAGGGCTGAAATATCAAGGCTAGGCGCAGTATGTGGCCTAAGCACTAAGAAGCTGGCCAGCGACAGGCCAAAAAGAAAACCACCCTTGATAGGCAAGGGTGGCAGCGGCGTTATTATCGCACGATTGCGCGTTGGGGCAAGCAGTCGCAGCGTTTGCGCCCTAAATGTTATGCAAATTCTGGCAACAGTGTTTTGCTGCCTAAGCCTAGGCCACTGGGAGGCCTGGTTTATCATGCTTTGCCAATAAGCCTGCTGAAATACAAGCAATAGGAGACAAAGAAAATGGCCAAAACTGCTGATTACCGTTTGGGTGAATTCACCTTTCCCCGTGGCTGGTTCATGATTGCGCAAAGCCATGAGCTGACGCACAAACCCTTAGCTTTGCATTTTCTGGGGCGCGATTTTGCCCTGTATCGCGGCATGGCCAGCGGCAAAGTGGTTTTGCTCGATGCCT
>CAZSPW010000105.1:0-5902 GCA_964608575.1 uncultured Burkholderiaceae bacterium
CTTGCAGATAGCTGGCCGCGTCATACTGCGGCGGCGGTGGCGAGATAAAGCTGGGGTTGTTCATGCAAGGTATGAATTCCCACTGGCGCGGGAATGGCGAAGTGCGAAAAGGAAAGAAAAATTTAAGCCGCCAGCAGCTTTTGCATTTCGCCTGATTCGTACATTTCCAGCATGATGTCCGAGCCGCCGATAAATTCGCCTTTGTAATAAAACTGCGGAATAGTCGGCCAATTGCTATAGGTTTTGATGGCTTCGCGGATTTCAGGCTCATCGAGCACATTCACCGTTTTGATGGCTTTGGGATCCACGCCGCAGGTTTTCAAAATCTGCACGGCGCGGCCTGAAAAACCGCACTGAGGAAAGCTGGCCGTGCCCTTCATAAATAACAAGATAGGGTTTTCTTTAACCAAAGTTTCGATTTCTTGCATGACGCTCATGAGATGCTCCAAAAGAGGCGATAAAAATAGACGATAAAAACGGTGGGATTTTAAAACTTAGCCTAAATAGCGGCGGGCATTACGGAACATTTGCAGCCAAGGGCTAGGGGCACTCAGGCCGCCTGTTTGCGCCAAATCCGTCCAGCTCATTTGCGCATTACGGAAAACGCGCTCAGGGTGCGGCATCATGGCCGTGAAACGCCCGTCAGCAGTGGTCACGGCCGTCAAGCCGCCCGCGCTGCCATTAGGATTCATGGGGTAAATCTCGGTCGGCTGGCCGTAGCCATCGACAAAGCGCATGGCTGCAATCACTTTGCCCGCGTCGCCGCGCGCATGGAAGTTGGTGTAGCCCTCGCCGTGCGAAACCGCAATCGGCAGGCGGCTGCCCGCCATGCCTTGGAAGAAGATGCTGGGCGAATCGAGCACTTCCACCAGCGATAGACGCGCTTCAAAGCGTTCAGACAGGTTTTGCGTAAAGCGCGGCCAAGCCTGCGCACCTGGGATGATGTCAGCCAGCTCGGCAAACATTTGGCAACCATTGCACACACCCAGGGCAAAAGTATCAGGGCGGGCGAAGAAGGCCGCAAAAGCATCAGCCAATTGGGGATTGAAGGTGATGGAACGCGCCCAGCCTATGCCTGCGCCCAAAGTGTCGCCATAGCTGAAGCCACCGCAAGCGACCACGCCTGCAAAATCTGGCAATTGCGCGCGGCCAGTTTGCAAATCGCTCATATGCACATCCACGGCTTCAAAGCCAGCGGCATCAAAAGCGTAAGCCATTTCCACATGGGAATTGACACCCTGCTCGCGCAGCACAGCAATACGCGGACGCGCACCTGTGTGCACCGCAGGTGCGGCCATTAAAGCTTTATGGCTGTCGCTCAATGCCACATGCAAAGCGGTGCCTTGGCGCTGGCCAGCCAGGGCGTGTTCGCTGTCGGCACAGGCGGCGTTGTCGCGCTTGCGCGCAATTTTCCAGCTGACGCTGTCCCACACCTGCTGCAAATCTTGCACACTGGCGCCAAAGATTTTTTGCGCGTCACGCCAGATCGTCAGCTCAGGCGCTTTGTCGGTGGCTTTGTCATTGTTTTGCACTTTGCCCACCACATGGCTGTGCATGCCCAAACCGTGCTGGCGCAAAGTGGCAATGGCCGCGTCGCGCTGCGCCTGCGGCACTTGTATGACCACGCCCAGCTCTTCGGCAAACAGCGCACGCAAGCTGGCATCGTGGCGGCGCGCTGCAATTTGACCTGCCCAGTTTTTCGCGTCGCCCGTATCGAGGCGGCTATCGCTCACGCCGTCGCCCTCCGATACCAGCATGTCGATATTCAGTGCCAAGCCTGTTTGCCCAGCAAAAGCCATTTCGGCCACGGTGGCCAGCAGGCCACCATCGCTGCGATCGTGGTAGGCCAAGATATGCGGACGCAGGGCGTTGATGGCGGCCACCAGGTTTTTCAAATCCTCGGCACTGTCTAAATCAGGCACTTCTTGGCCTTCTTGATTCAGCACCTGCCCCAGCACGCTGCCGGCCAAGCGGTTTTTACCTTTGCCCAAATCCACCAAAATCAAGCTGGAATCCACAGGCTGCAATTGCGGCGTGAGCGTGCCTGTGACATCGGGCAGCGAGACAAAGCCGCTGATGATGAGAGAGACTGGCGAAACCACTTTCTGCTGTGCGCCGCCCTGCCCTTGCCACTGCGTGCGCATCGAGAGCGAATCTTTGCCCACGGGGATGCTGATATTCAGCGCGGGGCACAGCTCCATGCCCACGGTTTTGACGGTTTCGTACAGCGCGGCGTCTTCGCCAGGCTCGCCGCAAGCGGCCATCCAGTTGGCCGAGAGTTTGACTTTTTCCAGTTCAATCGGCGCAGCCAGCAAATTGGTAATGGTTTCGGCCACAGCCATGCGGCCAGAGGCGGGTGCATCCCAAGCCGCCAGCGGCGTGCGTTCACCCATGGCCATAGCCTCGCCCGCTAAACCTTTGAAATCAGCCAGGGTAACGGCCACATCGGCCACAGGCACTTGCCAGGGGCCGACCATTTGATCGCGGTGCGTAAAGCCTTGCACGCTGCGGTCGCCGATAGTCACCAAAAAGCGTTTAGACGCCACAGTGGGGTGCGCCAGCACATCGATCACGGCTTTTTGCAAATCCACGCCAGTCAAGTCCATAGGCTTGAACTCGCGCTGCAGGCTTTGCACATGGCGCTGCATTTTGGGCGCTTTGCCCAGCAGCACCTCCATGGGCATATCCACGGCTTGGTTTTGCTCGTCAGCCACTACCAGTTGGCGCTCTTGCGTCGCCACACCCACTACAGCAAAGGGGCAACGCTCGCGCTGGCACAGGGCTTCAAATTCGGCCAAAGACTCGGGCGCAATCGCCATGACATAGCGTTCTTGCGATTCATTGCACCAAATTTCTTTAGGCGCCATGCCGGATTCTTCCAGCGGCACTTTGGATAAATCAAAGCGCGCACCACGGCCAGCATCGTTGACCAGTTCAGGAAAAGCGTTAGACAAGCCACCCGCACCCACATCGTGTATGGCCAAAATCGGGTTGGCATCGCCGCGCAAATAGCATTGCGTGATGACTTCTTGTGCGCGGCGCTCAATCTCGGGGTTGCCGCGTTGCACCGAATCAAAATCCAGAGCCGCGCTGTTGGCGCCCGCCGCCATAGAGCTGGCCGCGCCGCCACCCATGCCGATGCGCATACCTGGGCCGCCCAGTTGAATCAACAAGCTACCTGCTGGAAATTCAATTTTGTGGGTCAAACGGGCATCGATGCTGCCTATGCCGCCAGCAATCATGATGGGCTTGTGGTAGCCACGGTTTACGCCCGCCACTTCCTGCTCAAAGCTACGGAAATACCCCGCCAGTACAGGGCGGCCAAATTCATTACTGAATGCCGCGCCGCCCAGGGGCCCTTCGGTCATGATTTGCAGCGGGGTGGCCATATGCGCCGGGAAGTCGCGCGCTGCCGCCTCTAAATTCAAATCGGATACCGTAAAACCCACCAAACCCGCTTTGGGCTTGGCGCCGCGCCCGGTTGCGCCCTCGTCTCGAATTTCACCGCCCGCGCCTGTGCTGGCACCGGGGAAAGGCGAAATCGCCGTAGGGTGGTTATGCGTTTCCACCTTCATCAGCACTTGCTGCTGAATAGTTTCTTTTTGATAGCTGCTCAGGCAGGATTGGCGGCCTAAATCCTCATTTTCATGCTTAAAAATAGCATCGAAACGCGCCTGGAAGCGCGCATCAAAGCGCTCCACCTCATGCCCGACCATCACCGCCGCGTTATCGCTATACGCGACCACAGTGTGCGCTGGTTGCAGCGCATGCGTGTTGCGGATCATGCCAAACAGACTTTTATCTTGTGCCACGCCATCGATGGTGAAATCGGCATTGAAGATTTTGTGGCGACAGTGTTCGCTATTGGCTTGGGCAAACATCATCAGCTCAACATCGCTAGGGTTGCGCCCGAGTTTGTTAAAAGCCGCCAGCAGGTAGTCCATCTCGTCCTCAGCCAGCGCCAAACCAAAATCGGTATTGGCTCGCTCTAGGGCGCTTCTGCCCTGCCCCAGCACATCCACGCGCTCCATAGGCTGGGCGGTTTGGGTGTCAAACAAATGGCGTGGAGCTTGCGCCGCGCCCTCATCAAAAGCTACGCTTTCCGTCATGCGGTCGTGCAGCAGCGCAGCCAAAGCTTGCAACTCGGCGGCATCGAGCGTTTGTTCTTTGAACAGACCTTTCAAGCCAGCTTTGACGCCAATACGGTATTCGATGACGCGCTCCACACGCTGCACCGCCAAACCGCAGTTGCGGGCGATGTCTGTGGCTTTCGATGCCCAAGGTGAGACCGTGCCCAAGCGCGGCATCACCACCAAAAGCTGGCCGGCGGCATCGGTATCGGCTGGCTCACCATAAGTCAACAAGGCCTGCACTTTATCCAGCTCGGCCTGTGGCAAACCATCATCAGCCCAAACCCAATGCGCATATCGTGCCGATACGCCACTGACCCGATCATTGATGGCTTGCAATTGCGCCAGCAAGCTTTGTGTGCGCGCCGCGCTCAGGGCATTGCTGCCTGGAAAGTAGTGATAGGCAGAAGATGTATGGGGTGCAGACATGGGGCGGGAAAGTCAGAAAAATCAAGGGGGAAAAGGGCGCTAAGGCCAGCCCGCTATTCTAAAGCGTTCGCTCTGTTACCGCCCTTGGCCAAAACAAAGCCTCAAAAGAAAAAAACGCCGCAGCTAGCGGCGTTTTTAAGCAATAAAAGCAAAAAATTAAGCTTTTTTCGCTTTTTTGATTTGCTCTAATACATCCTTGGCGCTAACAGGAATGGGGGTGCCTGGGCCATAAATGCCTTTCACGCCTGCGTTGTAGAGGAAGTCATAGTCTTGCGCAGGAATCACGCCCCCCGCAAAGACGATGATGTCGTCCGCGCCTTGTTTTTTCAGCTCTTCGATGATGGCCGGAATCAAGGTTTTGTGGCCTGCCGCCAAGGATGAGCAACCAATGGCGTGCACATCGTTTTCAATGGCTTGGCGCGCGCACTCTTCTGGGGTTTGGAAGAGCGAGCCGATGTCCACATCGTAGCCAAGATCAGCAAAAGCAGTAGCCACCACTTTGGCGCCGCGGTCGTGCCCGTCTTGCCCCAGCTTGGCGACCATGACACGCGGGCGACGGCCTTCTTCTTTGGCGAAATCGGCGATTTCTTCTTTGAGCTTTTCCCAGCCTTCGGCTGAGTCGTAAGTAGCAGCGTAAACACCAGAGATCATTTGCGTATCCGCACGATGGCGGCCATAAACTTTTTCTAAGGCGAAGGAAACTTCGCCCACCGTGGCGCGCAGACGGATGGCTTTGATGGCCAAATCCAACAAATTGCCGCTACCGTCTTTGGCTGCTTGCGTCAGGGCATCCAACGCGGCCTCCACAGCGGCGGTATCACGATTGGCTTTGATGCGATTGAGGCCTTCAATTTGTTCGGCGCGGACTTTCATATTGTCCACATCCAGGATCTCGATCGGGTCTTCCTTAGCCAGCTTGTATTTGTTCACGCCAACGATGACATCTTTACCGCTGTCGATGCGGGCTTGCTTTTCTGCCGCCGCCGCTTCAATTTTGAGCTTGGCCCAGCCGCTATCCACGGCTTTGGTCATGCCGCCCATGGCATCGACTTCTTCGATGATTTTCCACGCCGCTTCAGCCATGTCGTGCGTCAGCTTTTCCATCATGTAGCTGCCCGCCCAAGGGTCAACCACGCTGGTGATATGCGTTTCTTCCTGAATGATGAGCTGGGTGTTGCGCGCAATGCGGGCTGAAAACTCCGTGGGCAAGGCAATAGCCTCGTCCAACGCGTTGGTATGCAAAGACTGCGTACCGCCAAAAACCGATGCCATGGCTTCGATGGTGGTGCGCACCACATTGTTGTAGGGGTCTTGTTCGGTCAGCGACCAGCCTGAAGTTTGGC
>CAZSPW010000106.1:0-5899 GCA_964608575.1 uncultured Burkholderiaceae bacterium
GCGGCTTTGAGCGCGGCGGGGATGGCTTCCACTGGGCCTATGCCCATCAAGTGTGGTGGCACGCCACGGGCGGCGAAAGAAACAAAGCGCGCCAGCGGTTTTAAATTAAAGCGTTTCAGCGCGGCTTCGCTGACCACCAGCAAAGCGCCCGCGCCATCCGAGGTTTGCGAACTATTGCCCGCTGTCACGCTGCCCTTGGCGGCGAATACAGGTTTGAGTTTGGCCAAAGCTTCTAGGCTGGTATCGGCGCGCACACCTTCGTCGATATTCACCACGCGCGTGCTGGCGCTGGCTGTTTGCGTGGCCAAGTCTAGGCTGCGTTCGGTCACCGTGATGGGGCAGATTTCAGCTGCAAATTCGCCTGCGGCTATGCCTGCGGCGGCGCGTTGGTGGGAAGTGAGGGCAAAAGCGTCTTGCGCTTCGCGGCTGACACCGTATTTTTCCGCCACGCGCTCGCCCGTCAAACCCATGCCGTAAGCGATACCGTATTTTTCTATATCGGCGGTATCGGCAAAAATGGTGGGCGAGAGTGAGGGGCTGTTGCCCAGCATGGGCACCATGCTCATGCTTTCCACGCCTGCGGCCAATACCACATCGGCCTCGCCCACGCGGATGCGGTCAGCCGCCATTTGAATCGCACTCAAGCCTGAGGCGCAAAAACGATTGACGGTAACGCCGCCCACCGATTTCGGCAGACCTGCCAGCACGGCAGCTATGCGTGCCACATTCAAGCCTTGCTGCGCTTCGGGGATGGCGCAGCCCGCAATCACATCTTCGATCGCTGCGGGGTCTAGGCTGGGCGCTTGCGCCAGTACCGCCTGGATGACGCTGGCGAGCAAATCATCGGGGCGGGTGTTTTTGAAATAGCCCTTGTGCGCGCGCCCTATGGGGCTGCGGGTGGCGGCAACGATGTAGGCGTCTTGGATTTGTTGGCTCATATTCTTCTCCTCGGCTTCAATTACGCAGGGGCTTGCCGTCTTGCAGCATGGCCATGATGCGTGCTTGGGTTTTGGGGTGATCCAACAGGCTGCAAAAAGCCTGGCGTTCCAGCTTCATTAAATATTCTTCGTCCACCAGCGTGCCGGCATCGACTTCGCCGCCTGTGACCACATGGGCAATCAGGCTGGCAATGTGGAAATCGTGTTCGCTGATAAAGCCGCCGTCGCGCATATTGATGAGCTGGCCTTGAATCGTGGCCTTGGCGCTGCGCCCACCTACGGGAAATAGGCGCTTCATCGGCGGGCGGTAGCCTGCGGTGTGCATGGCTTGGGCGCGTTGGATAGCGACAAAAAGCAGCTCGTCTTTATTGGCGACGACGGTGTCGCTCCACAGCAGATAACCGAGCTGGCGCGATTCCAGCGCGCCTGTGCCCACGCTGGCCATGGCCGCAGCGGTAAAGCCTTTGGTCAGGAAGGGCAGGATGTCGCTCAAGGTGCTGGCCTGCATCTGTTCGGCTGCGCGGCGGGCAATATAAGTGAGGCCACCGCCGCCTGGCACTAGGCCTACGCCCACTTCCACCAGGCCGATATAGCTTTCCATAGCAGCCACACGGTGGGCGGCATATACGGCCAGTTCGCAGCCGCCGCCCAGCACCATATTGCGCAGCGCCACCACCACAGGCACTTGCGCATAGCGCACGCGCAGCATGGCATCTTGCAGTTGTTTTTCTAAAGGCTCTATGGCTTTAGAGCCGCCGCCCATAAAGGCCGGCAGCATGGCTTGCAAATCAGCACCAGCGGAAAATGGTGTGTCTGTGGTGCCATTCCAAATGACCAAACCTTGGTATTCGCGTTCGGCCAAATCGATGGCGTCCATCAAGCCTTGCCCCAAATCTGGGCTGATGGCGTGCATTTTGGTTTTGAAGGTGAAGATCAGCACGCCCGCAGCTTCTGGCCTGTCCATCGTCCATAAGCGATAAGCCTCGGTTTCTTTGACCGTGTTGCCGCCTTGCAAATAGTGCGCCGCGCCCGTGCCGTAGATGGCGTCGGGGAAATATTGGCGCTGGTAAACCGGCAATTGCCGCTTGGCGACAAAACGGTTTTCTTTAGCCGACCACGAGCCTTGCGGCGTGTGTACGCCACCCGCTTGCAGCACGGCCTCGCTGAACACCCAATCGGGCAGCGGCGTGTTGATCAGGGTTTTACCCGCGGCTATGTCTTCGTTGATCATATTTGCTACGGCCTGCCAGCCAGCTTCCTGCCACAGTTCAAAGGGCCCCTGCGCCATGCCAAAGCCCCAGCGCATGGCTTCATCTACATCGCGTGCGGTTTGGGCAATATCGGCTAGGTGCACAGCGGCGTAATGCAGGCCTTCGCGTATCACGCCCCACACAAATTGCGCTTGCGGGTTACTCGCTTGGCGTAGCAGTTGCAGGCGCTCTGCCGCAGGTTTTTTTAGCATGCGCGCGACGATGTCGTCAGCCTTTTTGCCGCCAGGCACATAGTCGCCAGTTTTGGGGTCAAAGTTGAGTATGTCCTTGCCTACTTTTTTATAAAAACCAGAGCCTGTTTTTTGCCCCAGATAACCTTTCTCCAGCAGCATAGACAGCGCCGCTGGTGTGCCGTAATTGGGGTAGAAGGGATCGGTTTGCGCGTTCAGATTGTCTTGTAGGGTTTTAATGACATGCGCCAAGGTATCTAAGCCGACCACATCGGCGGTGCGGTAAGTGCCGCTGGAGGCGCGGCCTAGCTTTTTGCCCGTCAGGTCGTCGGCTACATCCCAGCCCAGGCCGAATGCTTCCGTCAGTTTGGCCGTAGCCAAAATATTGGCTATGCCGATGCGGTTAGCAATAAAGTTGGGCGTGTCTTGCGCGCGCACCACGCCTTTGCCGACGGTGCTGGTGATGAAGCTCTCTAGCGTGTCGAGTACTTCGCCCTGGGTGTGCGTGGTGGGGATGATTTCCACCAAATACATATAACGCGGTGGATTAAAAAAATGGATGCCGCAAAAACGCGATTGCAAATCGGCGGGCAGCACGCTGGCCAAGGTGTTGATGGACAAGCCCGAAGTGTTGGTGGCCAAAATCGCGTGCGGCGCGACAAAGGGTGCAATTTTTTGGTAGAGGTCTTCTTTCCAGTCCAAGCGTTCGGCTATGGCTTCGATGATGAGGTCGCAGCCCTTGAGCTTGTCTAAATCGTCTTCGTAATTGGCCGCTTGTATCAAGGCTGCGTCTTGCGCCACACCCAGCGGTGCGGGCTTGAGCTTTTGCAAATTGGCCAGCGCCTTATGTACGGTGGCGTTTTTATTGCTTTCTTTGGCAGGTAAATCAAACAAGACCACAGGCACTTGGCAATTGACGAGCTGGGCGGCGATTTGTGCGCCCATGACTCCAGCGCCTAAGACGGCGACTCGGCGGATAGGGAAACCAGACATTTTGCAACTCCTACAAAGCGATAGATTTACTATCAAAATCAAAGCTGCTCAGGCAGTTTTGGCGGCCTGAACTGCCTAAAACATGGTTAAAAATGAGGGCGGCGCAGTTCAGTCATGCACCCGCGTCCATTCTTGGGTGCGAAAAAATGGCCCCAAATAGCCGCGCACGCCCAAGGTTTTGCCGTCGGCTTTGGGGATGAGTTTCAGGCGGTATTCACGCCCTTCTTGCGGGTCAAGGAT
Organism: uncultured Burkholderiaceae bacterium; assembly: GCA_964608575.1. Classification (GTDB taxonomy): domain Bacteria; phylum Pseudomonadota; class Gammaproteobacteria; order Burkholderiales; family Burkholderiaceae_C; genus JAMIFN01. The sequence goes on from CAZSPW010000106.1 coordinate 3,613, forward strand.
GCGCCCGCCCACCCAGTCATTGCCATGCGGCAATGGCTCTACCCCACGAATGATTTCTAAGCTGGCCATGGGTTTATTTTTGCGGTCATCTTGGCATTTTTCGCAGCGCTCGCCCGGCTTGGCATTTTTGTCCAACACTTGCACGATGCGCCCTACTAATCGACCATTGCGTTCAGCGATAGCGATATGGGCTTGTACCTCGCCCGTTTTGTCGCTGTGCGTTGCCCAAACGCCTATGGGGCTGGCGGGTGCGCTGTTCTCTGCCCAAACTGCACTGCTGCATATCAGAAGCGAGATCGTCAGTATGTGTCTGTGCATCATCATGCCAAGCCCAATGCTGCGTCGCTGTCCATCACTGCCGCGCTGCCTGCGCGCGCCAGTTTCATGGCGCCTATGGCTTCAGGGAAGAGGCGCGCAAAGTAGAAGCGGATCGTTTGCAATTTCGCGCTGTAGAAGGGGTCGGTGTTGCCTGCCTTTTGTGCGGCTAATGCAACGCGCGCCTGTTGGCAGAACAAATAGCCAAAAACGATATGCCCCATCATGCGCAAATAATCAACCGCGGCGGCGGCGGCCACATCGGGGTTTTGCATCGCAGCAAAACCGATTTCCATGGTGGTTTTCTCCAGCTGGCTGGCGACATTGCCTAAGGGGGTGATGAATTCACTCATGGCTTCGTTGACGCCTTCTTCCTCTATCAATTGGGCGATGAGTTTGCCCAATTTTTTCAGGGTTGCGCCTTGGTTGTAGAGTACTTTACGCCCCAATAAGTCGAGCGCCTGTATGCCGTTGGTGCCCTCATAAATCATATTGATGCGGTTGTCGCGGGCGAATTGCTCCATACCGTTTTCCGCGATAAAGCCGTGACCACCAAAAACCTGGAGGCATAAATTGGTGGCAATGTGGCCGTTATCAGTGCAAAACGCCTTGACAATAGGAGTCAGTAGGCTGACGATCTCTTCGGCCTCTTGGCGCTTGGCCTCATCGGCGTGGTGCAGATGTTGATCCATTAAATGCACGGCGTATAAATTCAGCGCGCGCCCACCTTCGGCATAGGCTTTGGCTGTGAGCAGCATGCGGCGCACATCAGGGTGCACGATGATGGGGTCTGCGGGCAAATCGGCTGCTTTTTTGCCGCTGGCGCTGCGCATTTGCAGGCGTTCTTTGGCGTAGGCCAAGGCGTTTTGATAGGCGACTTCGGTTTGGCCTATGGATTGGTTGCCCACGCCCAGGCGCGCAGCGTTCATCATCACAAACATGGCGGCCAGCCCCTTGTTTGCTTCGCCCACTAGCGTGCCGATGGCACCATCTAAATTCATTTGACAAGTGGCATTGCCGTGTATGCCCATTTTGTGTTCCAGCGCACCGCAGAAAATAGCGTTGCGTGCGCCTAAGCTGCCGTCGGTTTGAACTAAAAATTTAGGCACGATAAACAACGAAATGCCTTTGCTGCCAGCGGGCGCATCAGGCAGGCGTGCCAGTACCAAATGCACGATGTTCTGGCTCATGCTGTGTTCGCCAGCGGAGATGAAAATCTTTTGCCCCGTGATCCGGTAAGTGCCGTCACCTACAGCTTCGGCCTTGCTGCGCATCAGCCCCAAATCGGTGCCGCAATGTGGCTCAGTCAAGCACATAGTACCGGTCCACTCGCCACTGACCAGCTTGGGTAGGTAGAGCTGCTTTTGCTCAGGCGTACCATGCGCCAATAAGGCTTCATAAGCGCCGTGCGATAGGCCTGGATACATGGTCCAGGCTTGACAGCTGGCATTGAGCATTTCGTAAAAACACTGATTCACCACATGTGGCAGGCCTTGACCACCAAATTCTGGCACGCAAGATAAAGCTGGCCAACCTGCGGCGCAGTATTGAGCGTAGGCTTCTTGAAAACCGTCTGGAGTTTTTACGCTGTGCGTGGCTATATCTAACTGGCAGCCTTGGCGGTCTCCCACCATATTCAGCGGCTGCACGACTTCGGCGGCAAATTTGCCTGCTTCTTCCAATACTGCGTTGATGGTGTCTACATCGACATCAGCGTGGGCTGGCATTTCAGCCTGGTAAGCATCGGTAACCTTTAGCACTTCGTGCAGCACAAATTGCATATCGCGCAGGGGGGGGGTGTAGCTAGGCATGGCTTTGCTCCTTCTTCTCTCTAGTCTGTTTGTTCGATATGGATACTCAACGCCAGTATATCGACTGTGCGGTCAGTACTTGCTAAGAGGGGCTTGTAGGCGCGCTTGAGGTAAGCGCTTCGCAGTGGAATTTCAGACGATTTTCAGTTTTATTTCAGTCT
>CAZSPW010000107.1:0-5719 GCA_964608575.1 uncultured Burkholderiaceae bacterium
GTTTCGTCCTCATAACGCAGGGGCAGATGCAGGGCAAAGTCCAGATCGCTGCGCAGGCCCAGCTTGTGTAGCGCCTTTTGCAAGGCACTGGGGGCTTTGGTGGCGGATTTTTTAGCACCGGGCTGAGGCTGCATGGCGCATCTTCATATATACGCCACCAGCTTGCAGCTCCTCTAGCATTTGCGCCAGGCGCTTAGCTTGGGTCGCTGGCAATTTGGCGCGTGTGATCCAAGCGATGTAATCGTTTTGCTGGTAAGCAGGGCGAGCTTGGTAACTGGACAAAAGGCCGCGCTCTTGTAGGGCTTCCAACACCCAACTAGGCATGGGCTGCTTCGCGCGTTTGAGTTTAGAAAAATCTGTTTTCATATTTTCCTCGCTTGCAAGCCAAGCTTCACCCTAAGCTCGCCCCCAGAAAAAGAGAGCGGCGCTTAAACCGCCAACGCCGCCTTGACTTCTGCCAGCGTTGCAGGATCCAGCAAGTTCAGCGCAGCCAGCTCAGGGCTGATGCGTTTGACCATGCCCGCCAAGGCTTTGCCTGGGCCGCATTCGACGATGGTGTTCACGCCCCGCGCTTGCATGGCTTGCACGCATTCGACCCAGCGCACGGGGCCGGCGGCTTGGCGCACCAGCGCGTCTTTGATGCGGGCGGCGTCAGTCTCCACCGCCACATCGATATTGTTCAGCACTGGGATTTGCGGCGCGGCCAGTTGTAAATCGGCTAGCGCGGCTTGCAGTTTGACGGCGGCGGGCTGCATCAGGCTAGAGTGAAAAGGCGCAGATACGGGCAGGGGCAAAGCGCGTTTGGCACCTGCGGCTTTCAAATCCGCGCAGGCTTTTTCTACGCCCGCTTTGGTGCCGGCAATCACGGTTTGGCCGGGGTCGTTGAAGTTCACGGCTTCGGCCACTTCGCCCGTGCCGGCGCTGCTTTGCGCGCAGATTTCTTTCACCTTTTCAGCGTCTAAACCCAAAATCGCGGCCATAGCGCCCACGCCCACGGGCACGGCCTCTTGCATGGCAGCAGCGCGCAGGCGCACCAAGGGCACGGCTTGCGCCAGCGTCAATACGCCAGATGCCACCAGCGCGGTGTATTCGCCCAGCGAATGGCCGGCGACGATGGTGGGCGCAGCGCCGCCTTCGGCCAGCCAAGCGCGGTAGGCGGCGATGCCGGCTACCAACATGACGGGCTGGGTGTTGGTGGTGAGCGCCAGCTCTTCTTTACTGCCTTGGGCAATGAGCTTGGCCACATCTTGGCCGAGGGCGTCGCTGGATTCTTGCAATACGGCTTTGACGACGGGGTTGTCGCCCCAGGCGTCCAACATACCAGGGGATTGCGAGCCTTGGCCGGGGAATACGAATGCGAAATTGCTCATGGTGGATGTCCTTGATGGGGAAGTGTGCGGGCTTGGTAGGTCGGGTTTTAACCCGACGAGGACAGCGTCTGAGTCGGACTGAAGTCCGACCTATAGAGGCTGAATTTTTGGGTGGTGGTTTTAATGCTTGCGCATATCTTCCGGCCCCCAGTAGGCGCGCATACTGGTGAACTGGCCTTGCTCGTTGAAAGTCATGACATCAATCACGCTGATGGTCATCAGGCCGCCCCAATCGAGCGTGACTTCAAACGCCATGGCGGCGGAATCGCTGTGCGAAGTGCGTATCGGCGCACTCAATTTCAGTTGTGCTTTGGTTTGCAAAGAGCCTTTATAAAACTCTTCGATGGCGGCTTTACCCGTGATGATTTTGCCGCTGCCCACAGGGTCTTCGATGGTGGCATCGTCGGCGTAAAGCGCCACTACGCCTGCCAGATCGCCGGCGTTCATGCGGTCGATATAGGCTTGCATAGCCGTGCGTTTATTGGTGTTGCTGCAATGGGGCATGGTGTCTCCTTTAGGTTTAATTTCAATAGCTGCTCAGGCAGATTTGGCGGCCTAAATGGCCAAAAACATGCCTAAAAATAGCACACATTACAGCAGGATTTCGCCTGCCATTTGCGCGGCATAGCTCTCGCGCTGGCGGATGATGTGTACCGCCTTGCCGTCCACCAGCAGCTCCACCGCGCGGCCACGGGTGTTGTAATTGCTGGCCATGCTCATGCAGTAAGCGCCTGCGGAACACACCGCTAGCACATCGCCTGCTTGCACGGCCAAGCTGCGTTCGCGCCCCAGCCAGTCGCCGCTTTCGCATACGGGGCCGACGACATCATAGACAGCCAAAGCAGCGCCAGTGTTGGCTTGCAGGGGCAATATATGGTGGTAAGCCTCGTACATGGCGGGGCGGGGCAGGTCGTTCATGGCGGCATCGACAATGCAGAAGTTTTTTTCTTCGCCTTGCTTCAAATACTGCACTTCGGTCAGGCACACGCCTGCATTGCCCACCAGTGAACGGCCAGGCTCCACCACAAAGCCCCGTTCGCCATAGCCGCGCGCATCGCATTTGGCCAAAATGGCAGCCCACAGCGCATCCGCCGCAGGTGGGGTTTCGTCTTTGTATTGAATACCCAAGCCGCCGCCAAAGTCGATGTGTTCTAGGGCAATGCCCTTGGCTTCGATGGCGGCAACTAAATCGAGCACCTTGTCCACCGCTTCCAGATAAGGCGCAATTTGCGTGATTTGCGAGCCGATATGGCAATCTATGCCTTTGACGGCTATGCCGGGCAGGCTGGCGGCTAATTGATAGGTGGCCAAGGCTTCTTCGTGTGCAATGCCGAATTTATTGGCTTTCAGCCCAGTGGAAATATAGGGGTGGGTTTTGGCATCCACATTGGGGTTGACGCGGATGCTAATCGGCGCAGTTTTGCCCATGTCCGTGGCGACTTCGCTCAATACATGCAGCTCGGCTATGCTTTCCACATTGAAGCAATGGATGCCTACTTCCAGCGCATAACGCATCTCGGCGCGGGTTTTGCCCACACCTGAAAACACGATTTTGTCAGCTGCTGCGCCAGCTTTCAGCGCGCGCATGATTTCGCCTTGCGATACGGTATCAAAACCGCAACCGGCTTTGGCCAGCAATTGCAAAATGGCCAAATGGCTATTGGCCTTGAGGGCGTAGCAAATCAAGGCTTTGCGCCCAGCCAAGCCTTTTTGGTAAGCCGCCAGCGCCGCCAGAATGCTGGCTTTGCTATAGGCAAACAGTGGTGTGCCGTATTGCGCGGCCAGGTCCGCTAGGCGCACGCCTTCTAAAAATAATTGCCCATTTTCTTGATGCAAAAACGGCGCGCCTGGCAGGGTGGTGATGGTGCTCATAAGAAAAATTCAAGGTTGTTGAGGCGCTGCCGTGTTGGCATTTTTCGTGGTGGTGGTGTTGGGCGCAGTATCAGGTAGATACAGCGGGCCTTTTTGCCCGCAGGCGCTGAGGCTGCTAAGGCTGATAAGACTGGCGAGCAAAGCGCCAAGGGGCAAGAGTTTTTTCATAGTTGCGGATTGTAAAAGAGGGCAGCGGCGCACAAGGCCTTGAAAACCTGCGCAGCCGCCCTATGTAAATGGGGTTTTGTTTTAACCCTAGACCATAGATATCCATCATGAGCCAAACCCATGCTTTTCAGGCCGAAGTGGCCCAACTTTTGCACCTCGTGACCCATGCCCTGTATTCGAATAAAGAAATTTTTCTGCGCGAGCTGATCTCCAATGCCTCTGATGCCTGCGACAAACTGCGTTTTGAAGCCCTGAACAACGAAGCCCTATACGAAGGCCAGAGCGAGCTGCGCGTGCGCATCAGTGCCGACGAAAAAGCCCGCACCATCACGCTGGATGACAACGGCATAGGCATGAGCGCCGAAGAAGCGATTGCGAATCTGGGCACTATCGCTAAAAGTGGCACCAAAGACTTTATGAGCCGCCTGAGCGACAGCCAAAAAGGTGACGCGCAAGAGCAAGGCCAGCTCATCGGGCAGTTTGGCGTGGGCTTTTATTCGGGCTTTATCGTGGCCGACAAAATCACGGTGGAAAGCCGCCGTGCAGGTTTGTCAGCCGATCAAGGCGTGCGCTGGGAGAGCAGCGGCACGGGCGATTTTGCGACTGAAACCATCAATAAAGCCGAACGCGGCACGCGCATCACCCTGCATTTGCGTGAAGATGCGACGGAGTTTGCCGGCAGCTGGAAGCTGCGCGACATCATCAAACGCTATGCGGAACATATCAGCCTGCCCATTCAGTTAGAAAAACAAGAATGGCAAGAAGGCAAAAACGAGGGCGAGCCAGGCCAAATGGTGAAAACGGGCGAATGGGAAACCGTGAACCAAGCCACTGCACTGTGGACACGCAATAAAAAAGACATCACGCCTGAGCAATACGAAGATTTTTACCAGCAAATCAGCCACGATTTTGCTAAACCGCTGGCTTGGAGCCATAACCGCGTAGAAGGCAGCACCGAATACACGCAATTGCTGTATTTGCCCGCTGCTGCGCCTTTTGATCTGTATAACCGCGAACGCAAAGCTGGGGTCAAGCTCTATGTGAAGCGCGTTTTCATCATGGACGATGCCGAAAGCCTGTTGCCTGGCTATCTGCGCTTTGTCAAAGGCGTGGTGGATTCGGCCGATTTGCCACTCAATGTCAGCCGTGAGCTGCTGCAAGAAAGCCGCGATGTCAAAGCCATCCGCGAGGGCAATACCCGCCGCGTGCTAGGCATGATTGAAGATTTGGCCAAAAATGATGCCGAAAAATTCGCTACTTTCCAAAAAGAATTCGGCGCTGTGTTGAAAGAAGGCCTAGGGGAAGACTACGCTAATAAAGAACGCATAGCCAAGCTGCTGCGTTTTCATACCAGCACACAAACCGAATTGAGCAGCTTGGAAGACTACAAATCCCGCATGAAAGAGGGACAAGAAGCGATTTATTACCTGACGGCTGAGACCTTGGCCGCGGCCAAAAACAGCCCGCAGCTGGAGCTGTTCAAGAAAAAAGGCATTGAGGTGCTGCTGCTGGCCGACCGTGTGGACGAGTGGGCCATGGCGCAGCTGCCCGAATTCGACGGTAGCCCGCTGCAATCCATCGCCAAAGGCCAGGTCGATTTGGGTAAGCTGCAAGACGCAGAAGAAAAGCAAAAAGCCGAAGAAGCCAGCACTGCGCTCAAACCCGTACTGGACAAACTGAAAGAAACGCTCAAAGACCAAGCCGCCGATGTGCGCGTGACCACGCGGCTGGTGGATTCGCCCGCCTGCCTGGTGGTGGAAGATCACGGCATCAGCCTGCAGTTGCAACGCCTGCTCAAGCAAGCTGGCCAGGCCGCGCCTGATAGCAAGCCTATTTTGGAAATCAACCCCGAGCACGCTTTGGTGAAAAAACTCGATGGCAGCGCGCAATTTGAGGATTTGGCGCACATCCTGTTTGATCAGGCCTTGCTAGCCGAAGGCGGCCTGCCGGCAGACCCCGCAGCCTATGTGCGCCGCGTGAATGCGCTGTTGGTCTAAGCTTGGGCGGCGGGCAATCCAGGCGCTCACTCCTTCCCCCTTTGGGGGAGGGAATAAAGCTTGCAATGATTCCAAAAAAGGTATTCATCCATGCCGGAACCTAGGTTTTTGCCGATTTCGTTCCAAAAATGGAACAATGTAGGACGGCTGCCCTTTGCTATGCTTTAAAACAGTATTTTTAGGCATGAAATAGGGCAATAAGGCCGCAAAATCTGCCTGAGCAGCTCATCTTTTTACAGTTAAAAATAGCTAAAAAATTTTTTTTTAGCGTTTACGCCCTTGGGTCGCCTTGCCCGCTTTGCCCGCTTTATC
>CAZSPW010000108.1:0-5705 GCA_964608575.1 uncultured Burkholderiaceae bacterium
CTGATAGATACGCTTGTTCGTTGCGGAATTTGTCGCGGATTTGGGCAAAGTTGGCACGAAACTCGGCCAGCAGTTCGGGGTAGCGCCCCAGTTCAAAACGGTAAACGGATGAATTGCCCGTGATGCGCCAGGGGCGCTTCCAGTCGTGGATGATGAGGAATTCGCCAGGGTGCTCAAAAAACGGGGTGATATCGCCGGTGATGACGATGTCGATATCCAAAAACAGCGCCGTGCCTTGCAAATCGTGCAAGGGCGCGGCAAAGGTGGTGAGCTTGGTCCAGCCGCGTTCGGGCAGGCCTGCAGGCAAATCCAGTGGTGGAATCGGCAGCGCCTCTACCTCTGTGCGCAAGCCGCGGGCATCGTCGGTCAGGCAGATAAAGCGAAAATCGCCGCGCAGGTGGCGGCGCACCATGGCGTAGAGGCGATTGACATATTCGGGGCCGTATTTTGTTCCCCACTTCATGCAGAGGATAAAACGGGGCTGCTGCGGTGTATTCATTGGGGGCAGAGTATAGCGGCGCACTACAATGCCTAGCCGACCATTGGGGTCAGAAGCAGTGGAGTGCACATGATGACGCAAGCAATGAATCCAAGCACGAAAGAACAGTACGACGACAACTGTATTTTTTGCAAAATCGCAGCCGGAAAAATCCCCAGCCGTAAGGTGTATGAAGACGAGGAGCTGCTGGCTTTTCACGATATTGCGCCCTGGGCACCCGTGCATTTCCTCATCATCCCTAAAGCGCACATTCCCAGCATGGCGGATTTAAAGGCTGAACATGAACGCATCATGGGCAAGATCATGGTGTTAGCGCCCAAATTGGCCGAGCAAGAGGGCTGCCACCCTTATCCCGACGGCGGTTTCCGCGTGGTGGTGAATACTGGCACCCATGGCGGGCAAGAGGTGCATCACCTGCATGTGCATGTCATGGGCGGGCCACGCCCTTGGGCGCGTGGTTAAGGCCTGCTAATCAGTATGAAAAAATGAGCTGCTCAGGCAGTATTGGCGGCCTAAAACTCCAAAAATACCCTGAAAAATCAGCTTAAAGTGCAGTGTTAGAGGGGTCTTCCTCATATGAATATCCATTCAATGAGGCCAAGGCCCTCCTCATTGCCTAGCTTCTTCAAATGCCATGAAAAACGCCACTGACCTGATCCACCATCCTTACCAGCCGCCAGCGGGTTTTGTCGGGCTGCAGCACCCCACTTACCGCGCCTCCACTGTGGTGTTTGCCAATATGGCCGCGGTGGCTGCGACCACTTGGCAAGACAAAGCCGGCTACACCTATGGCTTGCACGGCACGCCCGCATCCTTTGTGTTGGAAGAGCGTTTGGCCGCGCTTGAAGGCGGCGGGCACTGCCTGCTGACTTCTAGCGGCTTGGCGGCACTGGCCTTGGTGGATTACGCGCTTTTGCAGGCGGGCGACGAAGTGCTGCTGCCGCAAAACGCCTACGGCCCGAATATCGCCTTGGCGCGCAGTGAACTGACGCGCTTTGGCATCAGCTGCCAGCTCTATAACCCGTTGGATGCGGCGGATGTGGCCGCCAAAATCCATACCAAAACCAAATTGCTGTGGTTAGAGGCCGCAGGTTCGGTGACGATGGAGTTTCCTGATTTGCTCGGCATCACGCGTTTGTGCCAAGAACGCGGCGTGATGACGGCATTGGACAACACTTGGGGCGCAGGTTTGGCCTTTGCCCCTTTTGATCTGGACGGGCAGGGCTTGGGCGTAGATATCAGCGTTCATGCACTGACTAAATTTCCCTGTGGCGGGGGCGATGTGCTCATGGGCAGCGTTGTCACGCGCGATGCCGCTTTACATCAGCGCCTGATGGAGAGCCATATGCACGCAGGCCATGGCGTGGGTGGCGCAGATGTGGCGCTGATCTTGCGCAGCCTGCCCAGTATGCCCCTGCGCTATGCCCAGCACGACGCCACGGCGCGGCAACTGGCGGCATGGCTGGGGCAGCAAACCGCCGTGGCGCAAGTGCTGCACCCCGCCTTGCCCAGTGGTCTGGGGCATGAGCATTGGCGGGCGCTGTGCTGCACAGAAGAAAACCCGCAAGGGCGGGCGGCGGGCTTGTTTTCCATCGTGCTGCAGCCGCATATCAGCCGCGCCCAGGCGCACGCTCTGTGTGATGCGCTGCGCCTGTTCAAAATCGGTTATTCATGGGGCGGCCATGCTAGCTTGGTTATGCATTACGACAAGGCGGAACTGCGCCGCAACCGCCAGCAACACGCGCCAGCTGGCGAAGTGGTGCGTTTGTATTGCGGCTTGGAGGATGCGGCCGATTTGCAGGCCGATTTGGCGCAGGCTTTGCGCGTGCTGGCTTGACACTGCCCGCTTTCGGGCTGCGTACCATTTGCGGCGGGCATGTAAAAGAGCCGTCTGTTCTACATTTTTAAGTGTGTTTTTAGGGTTTTAGGCCGCCAATACTGCCTGAGCAGCTCATGTTTTTGATGGTGCCGTATGGCTGTTTGACGCTGTTGCCTGAGGCGCAATAGCGGGCTGCTGCTAGGCGGCTTTTCTGGCAGGCTTTCCTTTAAAATAGAGACTCTGTTTTGGCCTAGGAGACCCGCCATGCGCCACGCTATTTTGCCCCCGATTCTTGCCTGGTTTTTCGCCGCTTGTGCCTTGCCGCTGGCGGCGCAAACTGCGCAAACTGACGCGCTACCTGCTGCCCCGCTTGTTGCTGAAAAAACGCGCCCCGAGCCTAAAGTCGAGCAAATCCACCACCAAGACAAATCGGTGGCCATAGACGAAGTGCGCGTCGGCGGGCAAACCCAGTCGATCGAAGTCAAACCCAGCAACGACAAGCTGCGCCCCTATCAGGTGCAGCCTGAAAAAGCCGATGCCGGCATCAGCGACAAAAGCAGCGCCAAAGGCATGACCAACCGCAGCTGGAAGCTGTTCAATTTTTAATCGCCACAGCGCAGATACATGGCTGTTTATACCCCCATCACCGCGCAGCAAGCGCAAACCCTGTTAGACGATTTGGCGCTGGGGCAGCTCATCAGGCTGCAAGGCATCCAAGGCGGTATTGAAAACACCAATTACTTTGTCGATAGCGAACGCGGCAGCTTTGTGCTGACCTTGTTTGAACGCTTGACACACGCGCAATTGCCTTTTTATTTAGAGCTGATGCGCCATTTGGCAGAAAAAGGCGTAGCCGTACCCGCGCCCCATGCCAATGCTGCGGGACAAATTTTGCACACCGTGGCAGGCAAGCCCGCTGCGCTGGTGGATAAATTGGCAGGGGCGAGCCAGCTCAAGCCGCAAGCCGTGCATTGCGCTGCCATCGGGCGGGCGCTGGCACAGCTGCATGTGGCGGGGGCTGATTTCCCCTTGCAGCAGCCTAATCTAAGGGGGCTGCAATGGATAGCGCAAACCGTGCCCGTGGTGCAGCCCTATCTGAACCCTGAACAAACCCAGCTGATACAGAGCGAGCTGAGCGCGCAACAAACACTGGCGGCAAGCAGTGCCTACGCCAGCTTGCCCCGTGGCGCGGTGCATGCCGATTTATTCCGAGACAACGCCCTGTTTGTGGGCGAGCAGCTCTCGGGCATTTTTGATTTTTACTTTGCAGGCACAGACACTTACGCCTTTGATATGGCTGTGTGTCTGAATGATTGGTGTATTGATTTATCCACGGGGCAAGACGACGCGCAGCGCGTAGCCGCCTTTGTGCAAGCCTATGAAGCTGTGCGCCCACTAACGGCGGCTGAACGCGAACTGCTGCCCGCCATGCGGCGCTTGGGCGCACTGCGCTTTTGGACTTCGCGCCTGTGGGATTTTTATCTGCCGCGTGAAGCCGAAGTATTGCAAGCACACGACCCCAAGCATTTTGAGCGCGTGTTGCTGGCGCTGCGCGAAGCGCAAGAAGTTTTGCAGGTGCAAGCATGAGTGCTGATCAGTCGTCCCCTTCATCTATATCTGGGCAAATGCCCACGCCGGTGTTTTACGCGCCTAAAGCCTTGGATGGCTGGCGCTGGCTGCAAACGGGTTTTTTGCTGTTTTGGCGCAACCCTTGGGCGCTGACCAGCATCGCGCTGTTATTCATGCTCATGCCCATGGTGTTGGCGCTGCTGCCTGTTGTCGGCACGGCTTTGGCGGTGCTCGCTGCCCCTGGCTTGGGCGCAGGCGCAATGTATGCGGCCTTTAGTGTCAGTCAAAGCCTGCATCCCCTGCCGCACACGATTTTTGCCCCTTTTTTTTGGGGGCCGAATAAACAAAATTTGCCGCGATTGCGTGCCACTTTGGTATTGGGGGCGATCTATGCGGCCTTGCTATGGTTGAGTTTCACCGGCTTTCGCCTGCTGGCGGGTGAGGCTTGGCTGCAGTTGGAAACAATGGTGCTGGAACAAAGCGAAAAAGGCCAAGGCCTAGACATGCAGGCCATGCAAGCCGTTATCACCGCAGCGCCGCATTTGCCGCTATTGGTGCTGGGCATGATGCCGCTATTAGGGGCTTTATTTTTGCTTTTTAGCCGCGCCAATATGCTGAGTTTTTGCTTCAATCTCAACCCCGCGAAGGCGCTGTTTTTTGCCGCTTATTCCATAGCCCGCAGCATGGGGGCGCTATTGGTTTATGGCTTGGGTTTGGGTTTTGCCAGCATGGTAGCGGCCAATTTGATGCTGATTCATCCGTTTTTGTATGCCATTGGCTTGATGGTGTTTACAGGGGTATTTTTGTGCAGTTTATGGGTGGGTTTTGGCAGCAGCTTTCCACCCCCGCGCATAGCCGCCAGCGGCCGCGTGCGTCGTGGGGACAAGGCTGAGGAAAAAGCTGAGCACAAAGCTGAGCCAAAGGCCGAATCCAAAGACCCCGATCAGCCGCCGCAAAACTGATGATGCAAAGCACAAGCTGGGCCGACTTCTTAACGCAGCAGCAGGCGCAGCCTTATTTTGCGCAGCTGCAAGCGCGGCTAGATGCTCAGGCAGCGGCTGGGCAAATCATCTACCCGCCGCAGGCGCAGCGCTTTCGCGCCTTCGATCTCACGCCTTTCGATGCCGTCAAAGTCGTCATCTTGGGGCAAGACCCCTACCACGGCGCGGGGCAGGCACATGGTTTGGCTTTTTCTGTGCCTTTTGGCGTGGCCGTGCCGCCATCCTTGCTGAATATTTATAAAGCCCTGCAAATAGATTTTGCTGATTTTGAGCGTCCGCAACACGGCTGCCTAGAAGCCTGGGCGCAGCAAGGCGTGCTGCTGCTCAATACCGTGTTGTCGGTACAAGCTGGGCAGGCTGGCAGCCACGCGACTTGGGGTTGGGAGGCTTTTAGCGATGCGGCGATTCACACTTTAGCGACGCAGCGCGAGGGGCTGGTGTTCATGCTCTGGGGCGCACACGCGCAGAAAAAAGGCGCCCTGATAGACCGCCAGCGCCATTTGGTGCTGCAAGCGCCGCATCCTTCGCCCTTGTCGGCGCATCGGGGCTTTTTCGGCTGTCACCATTTCAGCCTGGCCAATGCCTATTTGCAGCAGCAGGGGCTAAGCCCTATTGATTGGCAAATTTAAAGCGTTTTTGCGGTTTTAGGCCGCCAAATCTGCCTGGGCAGCTATGTTTTTTGCTGCAACTGCACCCAGCGTAGGATGTGCTCGCTCAGATCGTCTTGCGTCAGCAAGTCTTGCCGCAGTTGGTCAAAGGCGCTGCCCGCCTGCACTAACGCAGACCAATCTGGGGCATCGCTGCCCAGACCATTCCA
>CAZSPW010000109.1:0-5674 GCA_964608575.1 uncultured Burkholderiaceae bacterium
TGCGCCTGCACGGTGGGCGTGAGGCTGCCTTGGGCGCTGGCGTGCGGGTAGAGGATGTCTTTGAGGTGCAGCTCGATTTTGTCGAAAAAGCTGTCCATGCGCTGATTCAAGCGTTCATGCTCTAGCACCAGCGCATCGCCTAGCATAACGCGCGCCATGCCTGGATTTTTCTCGGCAAACTGTAGCAATACCAGCACGATTTGCTGGGCTTGCTGGGGGGCAGTCAGCTCGCTTTGGCGGATTTGCTGCACCAGCCCCAAGCAACTTTGTTCGATGAATTCCAGCAGCGCCTCGAACATTTGCGCTTTGCTGGCAAAGTGGCGATACAAGGCGGCCTCAGACACGCCGATTTTGGCCGCTAAGGCTGCGGTGGTTACGCGCTCTGCCGTTGGGGTTTGCAGCATGGCGGCCAAGGTTTGCAAAATTTGCAGACGGCGCTCGCCAGGTTTGGGGCGCGTGCGCGTAGGGGCTGGGGCCAGGGAGGAGTCCTCGATCGGGTCAGACATGGGCGGCGGCGTCCTTCACTCAGTTTGGGCTAAGCCATGATGGATGGGCAAAAACAGGCAAATCTGGCGTCAAATCTGCCTGGGCAGCTATTAAAACTAAAGTGATTTTTTAGGCGCTGGCTTTTTGGTAAGCGGCGATGCCATCGGTGATTTCTTGGTGCGCGGCAGCTTTATCGCCCCAGCCTTGTACTTTCACCCATTTGCCCTTTTCCAAATCTTTATAGTGTTCAAAAAAGTGTTGGATTTGCGCCAGCAGTTGTGGGCAAACATCGTCTAGCGATTGGATTTTGTCGGATGCGGGGTGCAGTTTGGAAACAGGCACAGCGATCAGCTTGGCATCTTCGCCGCCGTCGTCCTGCATTTTCAGCATGCCCACGGTGCGCGCGGCAATCACGCAGCCATGTACCAGCGGGAAAGGGGTGATGACCAGCACGTCCACGGGGTCGCCGTCGCCCGCGATAGTTTGCGGAATGTAGCCATAGTTCACGGGGTATTGCATGGCAGTACCCAAGAAACGATCGACGGTCAGTGCGCCTGTGTCTTTGTCCACTTCGTATTTCACAGGTGAGGAATTTGCGGGGATCTCAATCACCACATTGAAAACTTCAGGAGGATTTTTGCCGGGGCCAACTTGCAAGAGTGACATGGGGTAAGTGCTCGCTTAAGATGAGAAAAATAAAACCAGCCAGATTGTAGCCATAGCGCCGCAGGCGCCAAAGGCATAATTTGTGCTTGGTGTAAAGCGATAAAATCGCGTGTTTTGCTGTTATCAGCCTGCATAAGGCTTTATCTCAAACGAAAGGGCTAGGCCATGAAAGTACGCGGTTTATTGCAGGGTTTGGGCATGGGCGCTTGCGCTTTAGCCATGGCTCTGGGTTTAGGCGCTTGCGGGCAAAAAGCAGGCGATACTGCCGCGCCTGCTGCGGCTGAGGGCGGCGAAGAAAAAGTGCTGAATATCTATAACTGGCCCGACTACATCACCGATGACATGATTGCCAATTTCGAGCAAGAAACGGGCATCAAAGTCAATTACCAAACCTTTGAGAGCAATGAAATGCTCAACACCAAGCTGATGGCGGGCAATTCAGGCTATGACATCGTGGTGCCAGGCGCAGTGTTTGCCAAAGCGCAGATCGAAGCTGGCATGCTGCAAAAGCTGGATAAAAGCAAAATCCCGAATCTGGCTAATTTAGACCCCGCCATCATGCAAAAACTGCAATTGGCCGACCCTGGCAACGACTATTTGGTGCCCTGGGGGTGGAGCTATGTCAGCGTGGGCATCAACACCAAAGCCGTGGCAAAAGCCCTGGGCGGCGCGCCCCTGCCAGCCAATGCCTGGGATTTGGTGTTTAACCCCAGTTACACCAGCAAGCTCAAATCTTGCGGTATTGCGTATTTAGATACGGCCTCTGAAATCCTGCCTTCGGCGCTGCGCTATGTGGGCAAACCCGCCTATTCCACCGTCGTGGCCGATTACCAATTGGCGGGCGAGATGCTGGCCAAAGTGCGCCCCGATGTGCGCGTGTTCACCAGCACCATGATTGACGATTTGGCCAGCGGCAAAGTCTGCGTGGGCTTGGGCTGGGCGGGCGATATGAATATTGCGCGCCACCGTGCGGTGGAAAACGGCGCGGGCGTGGAACTGCAGGTGCTGGTGCCCGAAAGCGGTGCGGTGCTGTTTTTTGACAATCTGGCCATCCCGAAAGATGCCAAGCATGTGCAAAACGCCTATCAATTCATCAATTACTTCTTGCGCCCTGAAGTTTCAGCCGAGCTGTCTAACTATATGTCTTACCCCGTGGGCAATAAATTGGCCAAGCCTTTGATCAAGCCTGAAATTGCGCAAGACCCCAGCACTTATTTGAGCGAGGCCGATATGGGCAAAATGGTCGCGCCCGAGAGCTTCAGCAAAGAAGCGCGCGCGGCCATGACGGAAGTGTTTACGCGCTTTAAAAAGGGCCAATAGAAAGTTTTTCTATAAATATTCATAGCTGCTCAGGCAGCATCCACGCCAAAAAATGCGAATTTCGCACTAAATTTTGACCTGCTGCCATGACTGTTAATACGCTGCCTGCTGAAGGGTTTCTGCAAACGCAAAACCTGATGAAACGCTTTGGCGACTTCACCGCGGTGAACGATGTTTCCCTGTCCATCAAAAAAGGCGAGATTTTTGCCCTGCTGGGCAGCTCGGGTTGTGGCAAATCGACCTTGCTGCGTATGTTGGCAGGGTTTGAAACGCCTAGCAGCGGCAGCATCGTCTTAGGCGGGCAAAACATTGCCGCGCTACCGCCCTACGAGCGCCCCATCAATATGATGTTCCAAAGCTATGCGCTGTTTCCGCATTTGACGGTGGCGCAGAACATCGCCTTTGGCTTGCAGCGCGAAGGCTTGCCCAAAGCGCAAATCGCGCAACGCGTGGATGAAATGCTGGCGCTGGTGCAATTGCAAAAATATGCAGGGCGCAAACCGCATCAGCTATCTGGCGGGCAGCAGCAGCGCGTGGCACTGGCGCGCAGTTTGGCGAAAAGGCCGCAACTGCTATTGCTGGACGAGCCGCTGGGCGCTTTGGATAAAAAATTGCGCGAACGCACCCAGTTTGAGCTGGTCAATATCATCGAAGCCGTGGGCGTGACTGTGGTCATGGTGACGCACGACCAAGAAGAGGCCATGACCATGGCCAGCCGCATTGCCGTGATGAGCGAGGGCCGCGTGCTGCAAGTGGGCACACCGCACGAGGTTTATGAATACCCCAATTGCCGTTTTGTGGCCGACTTCATTGGCAATGTGAATTTGTTCGAAGGCCATTTAGTCAACACCACGCCCGAGGGCTGCGTCCTGCAAACCGCGCTGGGGCAAGTGGAGGTAGGGCATGGCGTAGCCGTAGCCGAAGGCATGGGTTTAACGCTGGCGATACGGCCAGAGAAAATCCGCATCAGCACGCAAAAGCCTGAAAACGCAGGCATCAATTGCTTTAGCGCGCGCGTCATGGAAATCGCTTATCTGGGCGATGTGAATACCTATATCGTGCAGACCGACCAAGGCGTGCGCGTGAAAATCACCGATATCAATGCCCGCCACCAATCTGAACTGGGTATCACTTGGAACGATGCGGTCTATTTCTGGTGGCACCCGCAAGCGGGTGTGGCGCTGCGCAATTGATGGGGCAGGCTTGCATATGAAGGCCCTTATTCGTTTTCTGCAACGCGGGCGTACCTGGGTTATAGGTCTGCCTTTTGTCTGGCTGCTGCTGTTTTTTGCCCTGCCTTTTCTGATCTTGCTGCGCATCTCAGTCACCGATATGGGCGGGGGCGAAAATCCCTTCACCCCGATGTACAGCTATGTGGGTGGCTCGCTGCAATTGCTGCTGCACTACAACCATTACCTATCGATCTTCAGCGACGACACGGCTCTGGGCTGGATGCAAACCCTGTATGTGCAGGGCTACCTCACTTCGCTGCGCTACGCCTTTTTCACCACGGTGTTTTGTTTGGTGCTGGGCTACCCTTTTGCGTATTTCTTAGCGCGCAGCCGCCCTGCGTTTCGCACCCCGCTTTTGATGCTGGTCATGCTGCCTTTTTGGACCTCGCTCTTGCTGCGCGTGTATGCGTGGAAAGGGATATTGGCCGATAACGGCATCGTCAATCGCAGCCTGATGGCGCTGGGCGTGGTGGCTGAACCGGTGCAGATGCTCTATAGCGACACGGCTATGCTGATCGCCATGACTTATATCTATTTGCCTTTTATGGTGCTGCCCCTGTACGCCAATTTGGTGAAAATGGATTTTCGCTTGCTCGAAGCCGCTTATGACTTGGGCGCTAGCCCCTGGCGCGCTTTCTGGCTGGTGACTGTGCCGCTATCGAAAGCGGGCATCATCGCTGGCTGCACACTGGTGTTTATTCCTGCGCTGGGCGAATTTGTGATTCCTTCGCTTTTAGGCGGGGCTGAAAATGTCATGATAGGCCGCGTGGTGTATGACGAAATGTTTGGTGCCAATAACTGGCCGCGCGCTGCGGCGCTGGCAGTGGTCATGATTTTGATGATTTTGCTGCCTTTGGCGCTTTACTACCGCAGCCAAGCCAAACAACAGCAGGAGGCCGCCTGATGCACACCATCAAACGCTGGGCGGCTGCCCATATTGGCACAGCATGGATGCTGGGCATCTTCGCTTTTCTCTACGCACCGCTGGCCTATTTGCTGCTGTTTTCTTTTAACAGCACACGCCAAGACGCGGTGTTTACGGGCTTTTCCACGCGCTGGTACGAGGCGCTGGCCAATGACAGCCGCATCGTCGAAGGCTTTGCGCTATCGCTCAAAGTGGCGGTGACGGCCGCCAGCCTGTCTGCCGTGTTGGCCACCTTTGCGGCCTTTGTGTTGGTGCGCTATACGCGCTTTGCGGGGCGCAGCTTATTTTCTGGCATGGTCAGTGCGCCCTTGGTTATGCCTGAGGTGATTATTGGCCTCTCGCTCTTGCTGCTCATGGTCGCCATGCAACGCAGCGTGGGCTGGCCCGATCGTGGCATGGCCACCATCGTGCTGGGGCACACCTTGGTGGGCATGGCTTATGGCACCGTGGTGGTGCAATCGCGCTTGGCGGAAATGAACCGCAGCCTGGAAGAAGCCGCGATGGATTTGGGTGCGCGCCCTTGGCAGGTGTTTTACCTTATCACCCTGCCCAGCATTGCGCCCGCCATAGGCGCGGCTTGGTTGCTGGCTTTCACGCTGTCGTTTGATGATGTGGTGATCGCTGAATTCCTCTCAGGTCCGGGCGTGACCACCTTGCCGCAAGTGATTTTCAGCTATGCGCGGCGCGGTATTAACCCCACCATCTTCGCCGCCGCCGCCATCCTCATTGCCGCTGTCAGCGCCGTGGTGCTGGCCTATTGCGCGTGGGTGTTGCGGCAGAGCTTGAAGACCAGCAAACGCGGTAATTAACTAAGAAAATGGGACAATAAAAGCGGAAATTCGAGAACCCCGATGTATTGTTCCGCTGGTGGAATCATTACCGCGTATCGTGTGATGCCTAGCCTAAAAAGCCCATTTTTTTAGGCTCTTTTTGGTGCTTTAGGCCGTCAAAACTGCCTGAGCAGCTTTGATTTTGATAGCATCAAAAGCCCCACCCCATTTGCCGCAAACGCAGCACGACCAAGACCACCAGCGCACCAATCACA
>CAZSPW010000110.1:0-5601 GCA_964608575.1 uncultured Burkholderiaceae bacterium
ATCAAGTCCTTGGGCAGATGCAGGACATCTACCGCATCTAAATCAACCAAGGGTACGGCATAAGCCTGAGAAAGAGCCTGCGCCATTTCTGCCGCACTAATCAAGCCAGAAGCCAGCAATTCAACCGCATAAGGCTTTTTATTGGCTTGGGCTTTGCGAGCAACATCTGTGGCCGTCGTATCTGTAATTTTCCCCATCATCATTAGCGCACGCGCCAAACCTGGCAGATTGCTAAGACTAGAGGGGGTGGCGACTGGACTAGACATGAATGGAAACGAACAAAAAAATCAAGGTCAAAACGACCAGCTCAGTAAGTGCAATTGCAAAAAACTGCTACGCAACAATGCCGTGCGAGACTAGATGATAGCGCGGCCAAGTATAGAAGGCGCTTTAAGCGAGGGCAAGCTAGAGCGCTTTTTAAACGGTTTTGTCGCCCCTATGCCCCGAGCGTTGCGCCAATAAGACGGCACGCACGGGTGCGAAACTACGCCGATGCGCAGGACTGGGGCCAAGCTGCCGTAGCGCAGCTTGATGCTGCTGTGTGCCATAACCCTTATGTTGCGCAAAGCCATAACCTGGATACTGTGCATCTAAAGCCGCACAGTCTCTATCACGCGTGACTTTTGCCAAGATTGAGGCTGCGGCGATTTCAGCGTATTTGTCATCGCCGCCGACTACAGCCTGTGCACGATAAGACCAATTCGGCAGGCGATTACCATCTACCCAAACCTGCACAGGTTGCAGCGCCAAACCCTGCACTGCGCGCTTCATTGCCAACAAAGTAGCTTGCAAAATATTGATCTCATCAATTTCAGCGGGGCTAGCTTGGGCAATGCAATAACATAAGGCTTGCTCACAAATTTGCGTATATAAAGCGGCGCGCTTGGCCGCCGTCAACTTTTTAGAATCCTTTAAACCCATGATTGGGCGCTGCGGATCCAGTATCACCGCCGCTGCCACCACTGCACCAGCCCAGGGTCCGCGCCCTGCCTCATCCACCCCGGCGTTCAAGCCCTGCAGCGCAGGATCCACTTGCGCTAGAGGTAACTCGACTTGGCAGTTTTTTGGGCGCTTTTCAAAGGATGTAGGCATAGAAAAATATACACCAAAAGAAAAAGCAGGCGAGCCTGCTTTTGGTATCGAAACTCCAGTTTAGACTTGATCGCCTAATCTTTGCTCACGCTAGTAGTGGTGGTGGTAGTGGAAGTAGTAGTACTAGCAGGGGTACGAACAGCCGTGCTTGCGCCAGCGACTACAGCAGCACTTGCATCGCTGCCATTATTGCCGGCATCGCTACCCTGCTCATCTGTCGCTGTGCCTGCGCGTGGCACAAAGTCCTTAGGTGGCTTAGGCTCACGCCCCGCCATGATGTCATCTAAATGGCTGCTATCGATGGTTTCCCACTCGAGCAAGGCTTTGGCCATAGCGTGCATTTTGTCTTGGTTCTCTTCAATCAGACGGCGCGCTAGTGCGTATTGCTCATCAATAATGCGGCGCACTTCAAGATCAACCTTCTGCATGGTTTCTTCACTCAGATTGGTGGTTTTAGTCACACTGCGACCTAAAAACACCTCTCCTTCGTTTTCAGCATAGACCATGGGGCCGAGTTTTTCACTCATGCCATAACGCATGACCATGTCGCGCGCAATAGCGGTAGCTCGTTCAAAGTCATTACTCGCGCCTGTGGTCATTTGATTCATGAACACTTCTTCGGCAATACGGCCGCCAAATAGCATCGCAATTTGATTGAGCATGTACTCTTTGTCATGGCTATAACGGTCTTGCTCGGGCAAGCTCATCGTCACGCCCAAAGCACGCCCGCGAGGGATGATGGTCACTTTATGCACGGGGTCACATTTGGGCAACAAACGACCGATCAAAGCGTGCCCCGCTTCATGGTAGGCGGTATTGCGGCGCTCCTCTTCAGGCATGACCATGCTTTTACGCTCTGGCCCCATAAAGATTTTGTCTTTCGCTTTTTCAAAATCTTGCATTTCCACCGATTTGGCATTACGGCGGGCAGCCATCAAAGCCGCTTCATTGCATAAATTGGCCAAGTCTGCACCACTCATGCCAGGCGTGCCACGCGCCAAAATATCTGGGCGCACATCATCGCCCAGCGGCAGTTTGCGCAAATGCACATTCAAAATCTGCTCGCGCCCACGGATATCAGGCAAGGTGACATAAACCTGACGGTCAAAACGCCCTGGGCGCAATAGTGCTGCATCCAAAATATCAGGGCGGTTTGTCGCGGCAACCACAATGACACCAAGATTGGTTTCAAAACCATCCATTTCTACCAACATTTGGTTGAGGGTTTGCTCGCGCTCATCATTGCCGCCCCCCAAACCTGCGCCGCGCTGGCGCCCAACAGCATCAATCTCGTCAATAAAAATGATGCAAGGTGCATTTTTTTTGGCGTTTTCAAACATATCGCGCACCCGCGATGCACCAACACCTACAAACATCTCGACAAAGTCTGAGCCAGAAATGCTGAAAAACGGCACTTTGGCTTCGCCCGCAATCGATTTGGCGAGCAAAGTTTTACCCGTACCAGGAGGGCCAACTAGCAGCAAACCACGCGGAATACGGCCGCCGAGTTTTTGGAATTTGCTCGGGTCTTTCAAAAAGTCAACAACCTCTTTGACTTCTTCTTTGGCCTCATCGCAGCCAGCGACATCAGCAAAAGTCACGGCGTTATTGTTTTCATCCAGCATACGCGCCTTGCTTTTGCCAAAGCTAAAAGGCCCGCCCTTGCCACCGCCTTGCATTTGGCGCATGAAATAAATCCAAACCCCCAAGAGCAAAAGTAAAGGCAGGGAGTTAATCAGCAATTCCAGTAAAAAGGAGCGTTTCTCAACTGGTTTGACATCAAAAGCCACGCTATTGTTGATTAAATCGCCCACTAAACCTTGGTCTAGAAATGGGGCATTTGTGCGAATTTTGCTGCCATCCGTTTTCGTAGCCGTAATTTCACCGCTGACTCCAGCTGGAATTTTGGCATCTTTGATTTGCTTGTCACGCACCAACTGCAAAAAGTTGGAATAGGTGACGGCAGAGGCCCCAGTTGTGGGGTCTGCAAAAGATCGAAACAGGCTGAACATCAGCATCAGGGCGACGACCCAAACTGCTGCTTTGACATACCAGGCGTTTTTATTCAAAGGGTGGCTCCAAAATCAGTAAGCGCAAATGGCAAACGCCATGGGCGACTATATGCTGCAAATTTTACGCGTTTCAAGTGCCCAGCGGTGTGATGCGCAACTATGCCCCTATTTGTCGGCATAAGGGTTGGCCGTGGTGCGCATTTCGATGCGCATGGGTGTTCCCACCAAATCAAAGGCTTTACGAAAGCGCCCTTCCAAATAGCGTTTATAAGCATCGGTCACATGGTCGAGCGAGCTGCCATGCACCACGATGATGGGCGGATTCATGCCGCCCTGATGCGCGTAACGCGGTTTCGGGCGGAACATACCCGCGCGTTTGGGCGCTTGGAATTGCACCGCCTCTTGCAGCACTTTGGTCAACTTGGGCGTAGGCATTTTGCATTTAGCCGCAGCATAAGCGCCAGTAATGGACTTCCACACAGGCGCCAAGCCCTGGCGCTTTTTCGCACTGATCATGTGGAAATTGGCAAACTTTAAAAAGCCCAAACGCATTTCCACCTGGCGTTGCAATTGTTCGCGCTGGTAGCTATCGACCGCATCCCATTTATTGATGGCAACCACCAACGCGCGCCCTGAATCGACGACATAACCCGCGATATGCGCATCTTGGTCGCTGATGTCTTGGCTAGCATCGAGCAGCAATAGCACCACATTGGCACTATCAATCGCTTGCAAGGTTTTCACCACCGAGAATTTTTCAATCGCCTCAAACACCTTGCCTTTGCGACGCAAGCCAGCGGTATCAATCAGCTCGAACTTTTGCCCATTGCGCTCAAATGGCACGCTGATGGCATCGCGCGTGGTGCCTGGCATATCAAAAGCGATCAAACGCTCTTCGCCCAGCCAGGTGTTAATCAGGGTCGATTTACCTACATTGGGGCGACCCGCAACGGCCAAGCGAATCACATCTTCTTCGGGTTTGGCTTCTTCGTCCTCAGGCAGATTCAGCGGCTCCAGCGCCAGCTCTATCAGGCCACGCACACCTTGGCCATGCGAAGCGGATACGGGCAAAACCTCGCCCAAACCCAGCTCGTAAAACTCAGCCAGTTGATGGCCTTCGCTCATGCCTTCGGCTTTGTTGGCCACCAGCAGCATGGGTTTAGACAGGCGGCGCAGGTAATTGGCTATGTCATGGTCTTGCGCAGATAAACCGCTGCGGGCATCGACCACAAAAATCACGATATCGGCCTCGGCTACGGCTTGGCGCGTTTGCTTGGCCATTTCTTTATAAATGCCGCTTTCTGCCGTAGGTTCAAAACCGCCCGTATCGATAACGATGTATTCGTGCTTGCCCAGTTTGCCTTGGCCGTAATGGCGGTCGCGCGTTAAGCCCGCGAAATCGGCGACGATGGCATCACGCGATTTGGTCAAGCGGTTAAACAGCGTGGATTTCCCCACATTGGGACGCCCCACTAGGGCGATAACGGGTTTCATAAAAATAAAATTGATATTCTTTTAATAGCTGCTCAGGCAGCATTGGCGGCGAAAAATCGCGAAAAGCCTATGAAAATAGGACTTGGGATAAGAGCGCCTATTGTAGCCGCCCATAAAAAAACCGCTGCTTTGATTGGCAGCGGCTTGTTCTGATGCAAGGACAGCGATTACGACAGGTGCTTGCTCAGCAAACCAGCCATTTCAAACATGGTGACTTGTTTTTTGCCACCAAATACAGGCTTGAGCAAATCGTCTGCATTGATATTGCGTTTGTTTTTGGCATCTTGCAGGTTGTGCTTTTTGATATACACCCAAATTTGCTTGACCACCTCAGTGCGTGGCAGCGGTTTAGCGCCGACCACTTTGGCCAGTTCCGCGCTAGGCGTCAAGGCTTTCATAAAGGCGGGGTTAGGTGCGCGCTTAGCGGCAGCTTTAGGAGCGGCAGCTTTTTTCGCTGGCGCTTTAGCTGGTGCGGCTTTCGCAGCAGCTTTTTTAGCTGGTGCTTTTGCTGGGGCTTTTTTTGCAGTAGCCATGTCGTGGGTTTCCTTTGTCTAAAAAATAAGGGGCCTCGGGGCGCTGGCTGCTACAAAATCCCTACAGGCTTTGCCTGCCATCGCTGAGGGCGGATACTACTGCAAAAAAAATCGCCCGCCTAAGAGAAAATAGCTTTTTCACTGAGTAAATCGCAAAAAATTGCTGTCGGCGCCTGCATTGTTGCGCCCACGATGCAAAAAGCACTGCGCGCACTGCGCGAACCTAGAGCTGTATAAGCTGCGACAATCGCCCCCCATGAACGACACTGCTGCACTCGTCCCCCCAGAAAACACCATCTTGCCCGCTGGCGCCATGCGCGTGGAATCGATGGATATGGATGCCCAAGGCATTGCCCATCGTGAAGACGGAAAAGTCGTCTTTATCGACGGTGCTCTGCCCTTTGAAATCGTCCGCGCCCAAGTTAACCGCAAAAAAAACAATTGGGAAAACGCCACGCTTACCGAAGTGC
>CAZSPW010000111.1:0-5545 GCA_964608575.1 uncultured Burkholderiaceae bacterium
AAAGCCAAGCCTAGCCCTGCGCCTACGCACAAACCCACGCCCGACCCGCGCATAGCGCAAGAAAAGCAGCGCCAAGAGAAGGCGAAAGCGGAAAAATTGGCGCAAGAAAAGGCCTTAGAAAAAGAACGCAAAGATGCATTAAAAGATGCTGGCAAAGCCGGCGGCAGCACCACCTCAGTCCACAATGGCATGGGTAAGTCGGCGTATAAACCATCGAACGACTATCTGGCTCGTATCAGCGCCATCATCAAACGCAACACCCACTTTGATGCCAGCAGCATAGACGGTAACCCCGTAGTCAAAATCGAAATTCGTCTCTCGCCCGACGGTACGATTTTGGGCAAACCGCGCATCGTGCGCAGCAGCGGCCAAACGGATTGGGATGCTGCCGCAGTCGAGGGCATAGAGCGCGCCGAAGTCTTACCGCGCGACCCGATCTTAGGTATGGCACCGCCAGTGATGGTGATAGACCGCAAGCCGAAAGATTGATTTTTAAGCATGATTTTGGCACTTTAGGCCGTCAAATCTGCCTGGGCAGCTCATTTTTTCATAGTCTAATCAAGCCCAATCGGGCGGTGCAGCCTCTACAATAGTGCTGTATGGAAACCCACTCTTTTGCAGCCGAACACCCAGACGACGATATCCCTTTCGATGCCCTGCCCACGGCCGCCCCGCCCAACGCTGCCAGCGCCGATAGCCTGCTAAACAACCTCAACCCTGAACAGCTCAAAGCCGTTACCTTGCCGCCCACCAGCGCCCTGATTTTGGCAGGTGCGGGTTCAGGCAAAACCCGGGTGCTGACCACACGCATTGCCTGGTTGCTGCAAACCCAGCAATGTTGGCCCAGCCAGATTCTGGCCGTGACTTTTACCAATAAAGCCGCCAAAGAAATGCTGCACCGTCTGGGCGATATGCTGCAAGGCAGCACGCGTGGTATGTGGGTGGGCACTTTCCACGGCCTGTGCAATCGCCTGCTGCGCGCGCATTGGCAATTGGCGGGGCTGCCGCAAGCCTTTCAGATTTTGGATACGCAAGACCAACTGGCCGCCATCAAACGCCTGATGAAGCAGCACAACATCGACGACCAACGCTTTCCGCCCAAGCAATTGCAATGGTTTATCAATGGCTGCAAAGAAGAGGGCGAGCGCCCAAGCGATTTAAAAGCGCACGACGAGGACAGCCGCCGCAAGGCTGAGTTTTACCAACTGTATGAAAACCAATGCCAGCGCGAAGGCGTGGTGGATTTTGCCGAGCTGCTGCTGCGCTGTTATGAATTGCTGCGCGATCACGAAGCCGTGCGCCACCATTACCACCAGCGCTTTGCCCATATCTTGGTGGATGAGTTTCAAGACACCAATAAGCTGCAATACGCTTGGCTAAAAATGCTGGCGGGGGTGAATAAACCCAGCGCGAACGCTGCTCACCATGCTGCGGTATTCGCAGTCGGTGACGACGATCAATCTATTTACGCGTTTCGCGGCGCGCGCGTGGGCAATATGCACGATTTTGTGCGCGAGTTTGGCGTCACCCAGCAAATCAAGCTGGAACAAAACTACCGCAGCCACAGCCATATCCTCGATTCTGCCAATGCCCTGATCGCCAAAAACACGGGCAGGCTGGGCAAAAACCTGCGCACCGATGCGGGTGCGGGCGAGCCGATTCGTATTGCCGAGCTACCCAGCGATTTTGAAGAAGCGCAATGGGTCATAGAAGAAATCCGCCAATTGCTGCGCGACGGCACAGACGCGCAAGGCCAGCCCACCATGGCCTTAAAGCGCAGCCAAATTGCCCTGCTGTATCGCAGCAATGCGCAATCGCGCATTCTGGAGACGGCGCTGGTCAATGCCGGCATCCCTTACCGCGTTTACGGCGGCCTGCGCTTTTTTGAACGCGCCGAAATCAAGCACGCCCTAGCCTATTTGCGCCTCTTAGAAAACCCGCACGAGGACACCAGCTTCTTGCGCGTGCTGAATTTTCCGCCACGCGGCATAGGCGCACGCAGCGTGGAACAACTGCAAGATTTGGCGCGGGTGCATGGCTGTTCGCTGCAACAAGCCGCTGGTGGCCTGACAGGGCGGGCAGGCGCAAGCGTGCAAGTGTTTACGCAGCTGATGGACGGCCTGCGTGCCGAAGTAGCAGGCCTGAGCCTGCGTGAGACCATAGAGGTGATGCTGGAGAAAAGCGGCCTGCTGGCGCACTACCAGGCTGAGCGCGACGGCGGCGATCGCGTGGAAAACTTGCAGGAATTGGTCAGCGCAGCGGAGGCTTTTTTACAGGTAGAAGGCTTTGCGCGGCACAGCACCGCACTGCCCGTAGATGAAGTCGGGCAGCGCGACGCACAAGCGGGCAGGCTGCCAAGCTTACCGCCGCTGGTACCACTGGGGGCGAAGCAAGAGTCGCAGCCCCTAGCCCAACCCTTCCCCACAGGAGGAGGGGTTGAAGCCAAGGATGAGGCCTTGCCTTTCACCAACGCCGATACGGGCGAAGTCATTACCCCGCTACAGGCCTTCCTGACCCATGCCGCGCTGGAAGCGGGCGACAACCAAGCGCAAGCAGGGCAAGACGCGGTGCAGCTGATGACCGTGCACGCCGCCAAGGGGCTGGAATTTGACGCGGTATTTATTGGCGGGCTGGAAGAAGGGCTGTTTCCACACGAAAACTCCAGTTTGGATAGCAAAGCGCTGGAAGAAGAACGCCGCCTGATGTATGTGGCCATCACGCGCGCGCGTCAGCGCCTCTACATCAGCTACGCACAAACGCGCATGCTGCACGGCTATACCCGCTATGGCCTGCGCAGCCGCTTTTTAGACGAGCTGCCCGAACACACCACCAAATGGCTCAGCCCGAAAAACACCGCTTGGGCCGCGCCCAGCGGTGGCCGTGGACAAGGCCGCAGCGCCAGCAGCGGCTATGGTGGAGCTAGCGCAGGCTACGGCGACAACCGCAAAAGCTATTCGGGCGGCTATGCGAGCAAGGGCAATGATTACGGCGGCGATCGTTATGAAAAACGCAGCCAATGGAAAGAGCGCAACGATGGCGAGCCGCGCTTTATCAGCAAGGATGCCGCCGATTTTGGCTCTGCGCATGTGCCTTTTAAACCCAAGGCCGAAGCCAGCAATAGTCTAGGGCTGCAAATTGGCGATGGTGTGTTCCACAATAAATTTGGCGAAGGCGTGGTGCTGGCGTTGCAAGGCGAGGGCGAAGCCACCACGGCCAAAATCCAATTCCCGCGTGCAGGGGAAAAATGGCTGGCACTGGCCGTGGCTAAGCTGCAGAAAATTTGATCTGGGACACAAAAACCACCATCTTGCCTTCAGGCTAGGCGCGTAGAATGAAAACCATTCTCAATAAAGCCGCCTACTGTGAAGCGCCCCACTACCACCGATACCACCACCGACACCGCCATCCCTTTGCTGCAAGCCGAAGACAGGCAAGCCTGTACCGTGCTGCGCATTGCCGCACCTGAACACGCACCGCATTGGCAAGATTGGCTGCAGCAAATTGGCTTTATCGCAGGCGAAACCGTCACGGTCTTGCGCCGCAGCCAGCCCGGTGGCGATCCGCTGGCGGTGCGCGTGGGGCAATCGACCTTTGCCCTGCGCCGCGCCGAAGCGGCTTGCGTCCTGGTTCAGCCGCAATAAAAACATGAGCTGCCCAGGCAGATTTGGCGGCCTAAACCTTCAAAAACACCCTTAAAAATGGCCCATTGCGACACCGCCCCCGTTCATCTCATACCCACGGGGCGTTTGATCGCCTTGGTGGGCAATCCCAATTGCGGCAAGTCCGCCCTGTTCAATTTGCTCACGGGCAGCCGCCAAAAGGTGGCCAACTACGCCGGCGTGACGGTGGAGCGCAAAGAAGGGCAAATGCAAAGCGCAAGCGGGCACAAGCTCAGGGTTTTAGATTTGCCTGGCGCGTATTCGCTCAGCCCGCGCTCGCCCGATGAGCGCGTCACCCTGCAAGTGCTGCAAGGCGCAGCCATAGGCGAAAAACGCCCCGATTTGGTAGTGTGCGTGGCTGATGCCACCAATCTGCGCCGCAATTTGCGCTTGGTCTTGGCAGTGCAACGCCTGGGGCTGCCCACCGTACTGGCGCTGAATATGACGGATTTAGCCGCCAAACGCGGCCAGCCCGTGGATACCGCCCAACTATCGGCAGAGCTGGGCATGCCTGTGGTGGCCACCGTAGGCGTGCAAAAGGGCGGTGCCCGCGCTTTGCTGGCATTGCTGGATGATGCCCATATCTGGCAAAAGCCCCCTTGCCAACACCGCGCAGATACCCAAAACCCAAACCCTATCCCTAGCGATAGCCCTGCAGATGCCCATGCGCAATTACTGGCCGACCACGCCCGCGTGCGCCAAATTTTGCAAAACCTGGGGCTAGAACACACCCCTGCCCACGCCCTGAGCGAGCGCATAGACAACTTCGCCCTGCACCCGATTTTGGGGCCGTGGATCTTGCTGGCGCTGCTATTTTTGCTGTTTCAGGCCGTGTTTGCCTGGGCGCAATACCCTATGGATGCGATTCAAGCTGGTGCTGATGCCTTGGGCGCTTGGCTGGCCAGCTTCATCCCCGCCGGCTATCTGCAAAGCTTTTTGATCGATGGCGTGATTGCCGGCGCGGGCGGCGTACTGGTGTTTTTGCCGCAAATTTTGATTTTGTTTTTCTTTATTTTGGTGCTGGAAGAATCGGGCTATCTGCCCCGCGCCGCCTTTATTTTGGATAGGCTGATGGGCAGTGTTGGCTTGTCTGGGCGCAGCTTTATTCCGCTGCTGTCCAGCTATGCCTGCGCCATCCCCGGCATCATGGCCACGCGCACCATCAGCGACCCACGCGACCGCTTGGTGACGATTTTGATCGCGCCGCTAACCACCTGCTCGGCGCGCCTGCCTGTTTACGCCCTGCTGATTGCCGCCTTTATCCCCAGGCGCCAAGTGCTGAGCTGGTTTGAGCTGCAAGGGCTGGTGCTATTTGCCCTGTATTTGGCCGGCATCATTGGTGCCATGGCTGTGGCCTATTGCTTAAAAATCTTCACCAAAGGCGGGGGCAAAACCCGCAGCCTGATGATGGAGCTGCCCGATTACCACTGGCCCACGCTGCGCAATGTGGCGCTGGGGCTGTGGCAACGCGCTTGGATTTTCCTGCGCCGCGTGGGCGGCATTATTTTGCTGCTGACCATCGCCCTGTGGCTGCTCTCGAGCTTTCCCACGCCGCCCGCAGGTGCCACCGCGCCCGCCATTGAATACAGCTTGGCGGGCACGCTGGGGCATTATTTGTCTTATGTGTTTGCCCCTATCGGCTTTAACTGGCAAATCAGCATTGCGCTAGTGCCTGGCATTGCCGCGCGCGAGGTGATGGTGGGCGCACTGGGCACGGTCTATGCCTTATCAGCCACAGGCGACGATGCCGCCAAACAGCTAGCGCCCGTGATTGCGCAGCAATGGAGTTTGGCCACGGGTTTATCGCTGCTGGCTTGGTATGTGTTTGCGCCGCAGTGTTTATCCACCTTGGCTGCGGTGAAACGCGAAACGGGCGGCTGGCGCAT
>CAZSPW010000112.1:0-5492 GCA_964608575.1 uncultured Burkholderiaceae bacterium
GGGTCGGGTCATTGCCTGGCACCAGGGGGCTAGACTCCACTATGGTGTGGCCTTTGCTGGCAAAAAAGTCGAGAAAAGACTGGCGAATCTGCGCCACAGAGAAGGTTTTGTTTGTCATAGCCCGCAATTATCGCGCAAGCTTTTACCAGCCCGCTAGGCTTTTTGTGCTTTTGCCTCTATAATCGGCGCAATAAATTCGACCAAACGGGCGCTTTTCCTATCGCCCGTTTTTTTTTGTTTGATTTTTATAGGGCTTTTTTTGCATATGGCGAGCTGGCAAGCCGTGATTGAAGAAACCGTGCGCGGCATGGGCTATGACTTAGTTGAACTAGAGCGTTCGGCCGGTGGTTTGCTGCGCGTCACGCTGGATTTTCCTTGGGTTCAGGGTCAACCCGAGCAACCCATTACAGTGGAAGACTGCGAGCGCGTTACGCGCCAATTGCAATACACCCTAGAAGTAGAAAACACCGATTACAGGCGTTTGGAAGTCGCCTCCCCTGGAATCGACCGCCCTTTGAATGGCCCTAACGATTGCCTGCGCTTTGCCGGCAGCATCGTCGATTTAACCCTCAAACAACCTTTGGGCGAGGCTGCTGCGGGCTCGGGTTTAGCGGCCAATCGCAAAAAATTTCGCGGCACGCTAGAAGCCGTAGAAGAAAGCACCGAACAGCAACTCTGGCGCATAGTCTGGAGCGATGAGCCACCGCCCAAACCTGGCGTGCGTGTAAGTAAGAAGAAAGCTCCCGCGCCATTACAAGCCATGACCTTTTCCCTAGACGAGGTGCGCGAAATTCGCTTAGCACCGATAGTCAATTTCAAAGGCCGCCAAGACGCTCACAGCGCATCGGCCACCACCCCCCAAACCGACCCCAAAGAATAATGCAGGAGCGTTTGCAATGAATAAAGAAATGCTGTTGTTGGCCGATGCCATCGCCTTAGAAAAAAATGTCAGCCGTGATGTGGTTTTTGCCGCTATTGAAGCGGCACTGGCGCAAGCGACTAAAAAGTTCTATCACAAGGACAAAGATGCTGACGCAGGCGAAATGGATGTGCGCGTCGATATCGACAAAGAAACTGGTGATTACGAAACCTATCGTCGCTGGTTAGTCGTGGCCGACGACGCCGGGCTGCAAAACCCCGAAGCCGAAGAGATGCTGATGGATGCGCAAGAGCGCATCGAAGACATTGAGGTCGGCGACTATATTGAAGAGCCCATTGAATCCGTGCCTATCGGCCGGATTGGTGCCATGACTGCCAAACAAGTGATTTTGCAGAAAATTCGTGATGCAGAACGCGAAATGCTGCTCAACGACTACCTCTCGCGCGGCGAGAAGGTTTTCCTCGGCACCGTTAAGCGCCTCGACAAAGGCGATGTGATTGTTGAAAGCGGCAAAGTCGAAGGCCGCTTGAAACGCAGTGAAATGATCCCCAAGGAAAACCTGCGCGCTGGCGACCGCGTCCGCGCCATGATCATGGGCATTGATGAGCTGGCACGCTCAGCGCCCATCATGCTCTCACGCGCTGCGCCTGAATTCATGATTGAACTATTTCGCAATGAAGTGCCCGAAGTCGAACAAGGCGTGCTAGAGATCAAATCTTGCGCCCGTGATGCCGGCAGTCGCGCCAAAATCGCCGTCCACGCCCTAGATAAACGCGTTGACCCAATTGGTGCCTGCGTTGGTGTGCGTGGCGCGCGCGTCAATGCCGTGACCAATGAGCTGGCAGGCGAGCGCGTAGATATCGTGCTATGGAGCGAAGACCCTGCACAATTCGTGATTGGTGCCTTGGCGCCTGCGAATGTCAGCTCCATCGTTGTTGATGAAGAGCGCCATGCCATGGATGTCGTGGTAGACGAAGAGAACCTCGCCATTGCGATTGGGCGTGGCGGGCAGAATGTGCGCCTAGCCTCTGAGCTGACGGGCTGGAAAATCAACATCATGGATGCCAATGAATCGGCGCAGAAACAAGCCGATGAAAGTGCACTGATACGCACGCTATTCATGGAAAAACTCGATGTTGACCAAGAGGTCGCCGATATTTTGATCGAAGAAGGCTTCACCAACCTCGAAGAGGTGGCCTATGTCCCAATGGCCGAGATGCTAGAAATCGAAGCCTTCGATGAAGAAACCGTTACCGAGCTGCGCAATCGTGCCAAAGATGCCTTATTGACTTTAGCCATTGCGCGTGAAGAAAAACTCGGGGCGGTGCAAGATGATTTGCGCGAACTCGAAGGCATCAGCACCGAATTGTTGGCCAAACTGGCCGACGCAGGTATTACCAATCGCGACGATTTAGCCGACTTAGCCATCGACGAATTGGTAGCGATCACAGGGCAAAGCGAAGATGACGCCAAAGCCCTCATCATGAAAGCACGCGAACATTGGTTTGCGGGCGACGCAGAGTAAACCGATGGAGGCATTAGCACTTTTATGAACAACACCGTCTCCGACTTTGCTGCTGAACTCAAGCAAGCACCCGAAAAGCTGTTGGAACAGCTCGCCAGTGCTGGCGTCGCCAAAAGCAGCCCGCAAGATACGATCACTGAAGCCGATAAGCAAATGCTATTGCAATACATGCAAGCAACTCACGGCACCACAGGTGTAGGCAAAAAACTCACCTTAACGAAAAAAACCACCTCTGAGATCAAACAAGCCGATAGCACTGGTAAGGCTCGGACGATTCAGGTAACCACCAAAAAACAGCGCA
The DNA here is from genome assembly GCA_964608575.1 of uncultured Burkholderiaceae bacterium. Lineage (GTDB taxonomy): Bacteria > Pseudomonadota > Gammaproteobacteria > Burkholderiales > Burkholderiaceae_C > JAMIFN01. The sequence continues at coordinate 2,707 of CAZSPW010000112.1, forward strand.
CTTTCGTGCGCCGCGAGGAAGACGGCGCAGCAGACGCAGTCGCATCAGCAAAAGCGGCTGAAGATGCAGCGCGCGAGCGCGAAGAGCTGCAGCGCCGCGAAGATCACGCCAAAGAACAGGCCGAACAATTGCGCCGCCAAGAGGAGGCACTAGCCAAGCAAATTGCCCAGCGCGAAGCTGAGCGCCTGCGTGCAGCGCAAGAGGAAGCAGCTGCCCAAGCCGCACAAGCCGCGGCTGAAGAAGCCGCTGCGCAGGCTGCGGCTGCCCAAGCCGCTGCCGAGCAAGCTGCTAAGCAAAACACAAGCCCCAAAGACAAGGGCAGCGAACAAGCGGTTAAAGCTGAGAAAGCCGCCGCTGCTGCCAAACGCTCTGCTGAGCAACGCGCCAAAGCCGAAGCGGAAGTGCAAGCCCTGCGCGCTGCGCAACAAGCGCGTATCGAACAGCAAACCGCAGCCAAAATCGCTGCGGAAAAAGCGGCAGAAGAGGCTGCACAAGCAGTCCAAAACAGCGAAATGCGTGCCGCTTCAGCACCTAGCGCAGAAGAAATCGCGGCACAGAAAGCAGCAGATACAGCTGCGGCTGAAAAAGCCCAAGCTGATGCCGACGCCGCAAAAGCCAAAGATTTAGAAGAGCGCCGCAAGAAAGCTTTGGCCGAAGCCGAAGCGATACGCGCCATGATGAATGCGCCGAAAAAAGTGCTGACAGCGAAAAAGCCCGAAGCCGATAAAGCTGCCGAGGCTGCTAAAAAAGGCACTCTGCACAAACCCGATGCCAAAACCACTAGTGGCGCAGGCGCTAAAGAGGTCAAGTCTGAAAAGCTTTCCTCTAGCTGGGCTAAAGATAAAGATGCAGATGGCCGCAAAAAAGGCGAGATCAAAACTCGTGGGCTGCCCGCTGGCACGGGTAAGAGCAACTGGCGTGCCGGCCCCAAAGGCGGCAAGCGACGTGGTTCAGAGCAAGAGCAAAACCGCGCACCACAAGAGCCACAAGAGGCACGCGTACTCGACATCCATGTGCCCGAAACCATCACCGTAGCTGAGCTGGCGCACAAGATGGCCGTGAAGTCCTCAGAAGTCATCATGAAACTGATGAAACTGGGGCAAATGGTCACCATCAACCAACCGCTGGATCAAGAAACTGCCATGATTTTGGTGGAAGACATGGGGCATAAAGCCATTGTTGCCGCCTTGGACGATCCAGAGGCCTTTACCGACGAAGAAGTGCAGGCGCAAACGGCAGAAGCTCTGCCGCGCCCGCCTGTAGTCACGGTTATGGGGCATGTGGATCACGGCAAAACCTCGCTCTTGGATTACATTCGCCGCGCCAAAGTCGCCACCGGCGAAGCCGGTGGCATCACCCAACATATTGGCGCTTACCATGTGGAAACGCCCCGTGGCGTGGTGTCCTTCCTCGATACCCCAGGTCACGAGGCCTTCACGGCTATGCGCGCCCGTGGCGCGCAAGCTACCGATGTAGTGATTTTGGTCGTTGCAGCCGATGATGGTGTGATGCCCCAAACCAAAGAGGCCATCAAACACGCCAAGGCCGCAGGTGTGCCCATCGTTGTGGCCATCAACAAAATCGATAAACCCGATGCCAACCCAGATCGCGTCAAAGGCGAGCTCGTCATCGAAGAAGTTGTGCCTGAAGAGTACGGCGGTAACTCGCCCTTCGTTCCCGTTTCGGCTAAAACAGGCGCGGGTATCGACGAGCTACTCGAACAAGTCTTGCTACAAGCCGAAGTGCTGGAGCTCACAGCCCCAGTCGATGCCCATGCCAAAGGTTTGGTGATCGAAGCGCGTTTGGACAAAGGCCGCGGCCCCGTTGCCACCGTACTGGTGCAATCGGGCACGCTCAAAACTGGCGATATTGTGTTGGTTGGCCAAACCTATGGTCGCGTGCGTGCCATGCTAGATGAAAACGGCAAAGCTACGAAAGCGGCAGGCCCGTCCATCCCAGTCGAAATTCAAGGCTTGGCGGATGTGCCTGGCGCTGGTGACGAATTCATGGTCTTGACCGACGAACGCCGTGCGCGCGAAATTGCCACCTACCGCGCGGGCAAATTCCGCAACACCAAATTGGCTAAACAACAAGCGGCCAAATTGGAAAACATGTTCAGCGATATGGCCGCAGGCGAAGTCAAAACCCTGCCCCTCATCATCAAAGCCGATGTGCAGGGTTCACAAGAGGCGTTGGCAGCGTCCTTGCTCAAGCTCTCCAACGACGAAGTCAAAGTCCAAATCGTATTCTCCGCTGTGGGCGGCATCAGCGAAAGCGATGTCAACCTAGCGATCGCATCGAAAGCGGTCATTCTCGGCTTCAACACCCGCGCCGATGTTGGTGCGCGTAAGTTGGCTGAAGGCAATGGTATCGACATCCGTTACTACAACATCATCTACGACGCTGTCGATGATGTTAAAGCGGCTGTCAGCGGCATGCTGACGCCAGACAGGAAAGAGGAAATCATCGGCATGGCCGAGATTCGCCAAATCTTCCGCGCCTCGAAAATTGGCACGATTGCAGGCTGTATGGTCACCTCTGGCGTGGTGCGTCGCAGTGCCCGCCTGCGCTTGCTGCGCAACAATGTGGTGGTCTTCACCGGAGAGCTGGACTCGCTCAAACGCTTCAAAGACGACGCCAAAGAAGTTAAAGAAGGTTTTGAGTGCGGCCTGAACATCAAAGGCTATAACGATATTGAAGAAGGCGATCAACTCGAATTCTTTGAAATCAAAGAAGTGGCGCGGACGATCTAATCGCTCTTTAGCCCCACCATGCAAAACCGCCTC
>CAZSPW010000113.1:0-5434 GCA_964608575.1 uncultured Burkholderiaceae bacterium
CACGGCTGCATGGTTCGGCGCGGCCGCAAATGTCTCGCCGGCCTCGGCATGGCGCTCTAGGCTGGCAGCAAAATATGCGCGTATTGCTGTGGTCAGTTTGTAGCTCTGCTGCGCCTGCTGTTGCAGGAGTGCATCGGCCTGTGATTGCGCCAGCTCACGCAGCGCTAAATTGCCCATGCGAATCGGTAGCTGTAAGTAGTGGGCGGCAAAAACCAGTTGCGTGCTTGCTGCCCCGAAACGCGGACTACAACCAAAAAAATCGGTATAGGCTTGCCTCTGCGCAGGCGGTGGCGCGGCAAAACGAAATTCAGCTTGCCAAACTAAATTCGGGTTCCGAGCCAGCTCGCGCGCCAGGCTGACAGTGGCTGCAGCCCATACCTGCTCAAGCAAGGCAGGCGGCTGTGGGCAGGGTGCGTGCCTGGGCCATTCCAGCGAATCGTAAGCCCAGCCTTGTTGCTGGCTGATGCAAGAGCGGCCCAAATCACCCCAAAAATATGCATAGCGACCTAGGCGTTGCACAGCATCACCCAAACTGGTGCAGTGGATTAAAACTTGGCCTGCAGGACCCAAGTGCTCAGGCTTGAGCGCCAGGCCCAACTCCAATCCCAGCGTAGGGCATTGCAGCAGCGCTGGCAAACTATCAATGGCTGCCCAAGCTGGTGTTGCGGGCAGGGCTGCATCTTTTGCCTGAGGCTGTAAAACGGCAATGAGTTCGTGATAAACGCTCGCTTGGCTTGCCTGTACGCAGTAATCGTGCAGCACCCGTAAAAAACCTGGGGGCGCAAATGCCTCGAAGGCAGGTGAGCTTTGCGCGCTGGCAATAGCGCTCGCTTGCTCCCCCTCGGTCTTTGCCGCGCTGGGCGGATTGAAGAGGGCGTGCTGGACTGGGCTGGCTGCGTGACTGTTGGTACTGCCGCCAGTGGCCTGTGCCTGGGCATAGCTTAGGGTCATAGAAATCAGACAAATCAGACAAAGTGGCGGAATTCCACAATCATATGGCAATTTAAGCCAAGACAAATGGTTATGACTGCGGCAATATCGCGCCACTATGAATGCAGCAATGAACCTATTTCCCGCCTTCAAGGCGCGCTATGGCAGCTGGGCTGTGGTGGCCGGCGCATCTGAAGGGCTAGGCAGTGCTTATGCTCATGCTTTGGCCGAGCGCGGGCTCAATGTATTGACCATCGCGCGCCGCTTACCCGCGCTCGAGCGTGACGCGCAACTCATACGCGATCGCTATCGCGTGCAGGTGCGCACATTGGCGTTGGACTTGAGTACACAAGAGGCGGCAGCCGAGTTTGCCCAGGCTATTGCCGATCTCGATATCGGTCTGCTGGTGTGCAATGCAGCCTTATGGCTGATAGAGGAATTTAGTGCAAGCGAGCTGCGGCAGCAGCAGCGCATGGTGGATTTGAACTGCCGCAGCATACTGAGTTTGGTGCACCCTTTGGCGCAGCGCTTTCAGGCTCAAAAGCGGGGCGGCATTGTCATCATGTCCAGCTTATCAGGTATGCAAGGCGCAGCCCTGTTGGGCACTTACGCTGCGACTAAAGCGTTTGATACTGTGCTGGCCGAAGGACTTTGGGCTGAGCTACACCCCTACGGTGTCGATGTGCTCGCCTGTGTGGCCGGCGCTATGGCAACTCCGGGGTTTTATCAAGTCACGCCAGCTAGCCAGCAGGCGCGTGCCTTGCCGGCCTATCCGGGTGAGGTGGCGCGCCGCACGCTGGATGCCTTGGCAGATAAAAAGCAGCAACCAATTTTTATACCAGCAGCAGGGCCGCGCTGGGCTAACGCGCTCGGGCGGCTGATGACACGCGCAGCCCGTGTCCGCTTTTTTAGCCGCATGAACCGTCAGATCTACGGTCAAGCCATGCAAACGCAGAAGAACGATCTTTGAGGAGGGCACCAGTGTCTAAGCATCAGCTTTTTAAGCAGCAATACGGGCCTTGGGCTTTTGTCGCAGGCGCTTCAGAGGGCATAGGCCAAGCTTATGCACACCAATTGGCGCAGCGTGGCCTGAATTTGATTACTTGCGCACGCCGCCTAGATGTGCTGGAGGCCGATGCCCAGCTTTTGCGTCAGCGCTATGGTGTGCAGGTGGAAGCGATCGCTTTGGATTTAGCCGCGCCTACTTTAGCCGCTGATTTTGAGCGCGCATTAGGCGATAAAGATGTTGGCTTGTTGGTGTACAACGCTTGTTTTTCTGCCATCAAACCTTTTACCGAAGCCAGCCTAGCGGAACACCATAAGACGGTGGAAGTCAATTGTCGCGGCCCTGTGGTGTTGGCGCACAGCATGGTTAGGCGTTTACTGGCACGCCCTTGGCCACAGGGGTCGTCTAAAACGGCACGCGGCGGCATCGTGTTGATGTCTAGTATGTCTGGCTTTCAGGGCTCTGCCATGGTTAGTAGCTATGCCGCTAGTAAGGCTTTCAACACCATTTTGGCCGAGAGTCTCTGGGCTGAGCTGCAGCCTCAGGGCATTTCGGTGCTGGCCTGCGTCGCTGGAGCCACCTTGACTCCTGGGTTTGAAAGTAGCACGCCGAAAGAAAAACAAAAGCAGGTTTTTCCCATGAGCCCTGCTGCGGTGGCGGCAGTTGGCTTAGGGGCATTGGGCAAAGGGCGGCCGGTGGTCATTGCCGGGGGGATAAATCGTTTAGTCAATGCTTTTTCTGCTTTGATGACGCGCCGTCAACGCACCGCTTTCTTTAGTAGTCAAACGCAAAAGGTCTATCGCTCCTAAAGGCGCAGCGGGCATGGTTGTTATGCGCTGCAGGCTAAGAGTGCCGCGAGTGTGCAGCGATCTATATGCGTTTTGTGGTGGCTTCCCTATCGTTTTTTATTTGGGTTTTTATGGATGCTCTTTCTTCTCATGATTCTTCCGACGGCAGCGCTATGTCTCGCCCGCACGCTGCTGTAATGCCTGCTGAAGGCGCTAAAACCAGTGTGCCACCTGCACCAGTATTGAGTGCTAAGGAAATAGGCCCGGTCTGTTTGGTCACTGGCGGGGCAGGTTATTTAGGTAGCAAAATTGTGCAAAGGTTAGTAGCAGCGGGCTGTGAAGTGCGCAGCCTAGATGTGGCGGCACAAGCAGCACGCCCTGGCGTGTTGGCTATCAAGGCAGATTTGCAAGATGCTGCCGCGCTACAAAAAGCCTGCGTTGGCGTGGATACCGTTTTCCATACAGCAGCGCTAATCAGCATTCTCAGCACTTACCGCAAAGCGGTGAAGGAGCGCGTTTTTGGCGTGAATGTGCAAGGCACACGCCATTTGCTGGCTGCTGCGGCACAAGCGGGGGTGCAAGCTTTTGTTCACACTAGTTCGTTCAATGTGGCTTTGCATCCCAACCCGAGCGGAGACAAGCAAGATGAGCGTAGCTCTTACGCCACGGGTAATAAGGACCTCTATACCATGAGCAAAATTGCTGCAGAGAAAGCGGTCTTGGCGGCTAACAGTGCTGCTGGTATGCGCACCTGTGCCTTGCGTCCAGGGGGGATTTGGGGCGGTGATGTGGATGTCATCATGATCAAAAGTTTTCTCACTCAACTGGCCGCTGGGAAATTCACAGTGCTAGTGGGGGCTGCGCAAGGCAAGATAGACAATACACATGTGGAAAACTTGGTCGATGCGCAGTTGTTGGCTGCGCGCGCGCTTAGAGATAAGAGTCATGCCGCTAGCGGCCAAGCCTATAACATCACCGACGATGAAACCATCAACGGGATGGAATGGTTCCGGCCGCTGGCCGAGGGACTGGGCTATGCCTTCCCCAGCAAATACTTGGCCAATGGGCTCATGATTCCAGTGGCTGCGCTCATGGAGTTCTTGCACTACTTGGGTGCGCCAGAGCCTTTGCTGACCACGCGCGGGTTGCGCAATTTATCGGATCAATCCTGCCTATCTATTGCCAAAGCGCAGCGTGATTTGGGCTATCGTGTGCGTTATCAACGCAGTAACGGTATGCCGCAGTTACTGGTGGCTGCGCGTCCTTTTGTTAATGCCCTTCAATCGGCTTGAAGTGTTGAGGTCGCAGCCATATGAATGAACAAAAAATCAGCTATTTGCTTTATGCGGCTCAAGACCTGACCCCAGCGCAACGCGGCCAGCGATTGCTGCAGCAATGTGCGCCGCAGCTGCTTGCCTTGGGGCTGGAGGGGCTACAAATTCTGGTGCACGACCAAGATGTGAAAACGCCACCGACTGCGCCGCGCATGTGGGGCCCCAAGCCTTTTGTAGCGCAAGTGAATATATGGTTCAATGCCGAACAAGTGCTGCAACGCCAGCGCTATGAACAGGTGTTAGGCAGCGCAGGTTTTGCGCTGCACGGTTGGCTGGTCGATGAATGGCTGTATACCGAGTACGGGGAAAATTCTTGGCAAACCCCGCGCGACTGGCCTGACGGCAGCCGTAGCCCGGGGGTTGTCGCGATCACCATTATTCAGCGGCCTCCACGCATTGCTCAGGATGAATGGATGCGCCGCTGGTTTGCCTGGCAATCGCCCATGAGCGAATGGCTGCAACCGCGCTCGCGCTATGTGCGCAATTTACTCACTAAGGCCATCACGCCGCAAGCGCCTGCCTATGACGGCATAGTCGAGGAGGCTTGGCCATCGCATGAGCAGGTCGTGGATAAAAAGAAATTCTTCAACGCCAGTAACAACTGGCAGCTGGTTTGCAATATGCTGACCATGGCCAAATCAGTTAATCGTTTTTTGCGTATGACACGCCTGACCAATGTGATGGCGAGCGAGTATTTCATCAAAACCCCAGCGGGTCTATGCCGTCGTATGGCTTGGGGGGATAAGTCTCAACAGGAGAAAAGCATATGAAGGGCTACACCGGCGACGCTGTATTCGATACGATTTTGGCCATCGGTTTTGGCTTTGCTGCCTTCACTTTTTTAGGCTCATTATTTGTGGCCAGCCCTTATGGGCGCTTTGCTTCTAGCAAGATGGGCATCAATTTGAATCCAAAGCTGGGTTGGTGGTTGATGGAGATTCCTGCCACGCTGTCTTTTTACTGGTTTTATATGCAAGGCTCGCGTGCCTTGGAGATGGTGCCGCTGATATTGGCGGGCGTATGGACCTTGCATTACGCCAACCGTGGATGGTTTTTTCCACTCGCTATCCGTAATCAGGGTAAGAAAAGCTCTTTCAGCATCACGGTGATGCTCTTGGGCATGTTCGTGACGGGCATCCACGGCTATTTGCACGCACGCTGGTTTAGTGAACTGGCGCCGCACCTGACTGCTGCTTGGCTGCACGATCCGCGTTTTTGGCTGGGGTTGCTGGTGTATGCGCTGGGTTTTAGCCTGCTGTTTAGCAGCGAGTGGATTGTGCGCAACTTACGGCCTAAAAATACGCCTATTTCAACAAGCCAAAGCGGCCCGCGTGGAGATGGCTATGCTATCCCCTATGGCGGAGGCTTCCGCTTGG
>CAZSPW010000114.1:0-5407 GCA_964608575.1 uncultured Burkholderiaceae bacterium
CAGCGGCCTTGCCCCCTACACTTCAACACAGGTATCCCTCACCCTTTAGGTCTTACTATGGAACTCCAATACACCGCAGCTCAACAAGCCTTTCGCGCCGAAGCGCGCGCTTGGCTAGAAGCCAATGCCCCGAAAGAAGCCTTTGCCAGCTACGACACCAAAGAAGGCTTTGAACAGCACCGCGCCTGGGAAGCCAAGATGGCCGAACACGGCTACAGCACCATCACCTGGCCCAAAGAGCTGGGCGGCCGTGGCGCTGACCTGATTGAATGGCTGATTTGGGAAGAAGAGTATTACCGTGTGGATGGCCCCACCCGCGTCAACCAAAACGGCATTTTGCTGCTCGGCCCCACGCTGATGGAGTTCGCCACCGAAGAACAAAAAGCGCGTTGGCTGCCGAAAATGGCCACTTGCGAACATATGTGGGCGCAGGGCTGGAGCGAGCCGGGCGCGGGCTCTGATTTAGCCGCCATCCGCAGCCGTGCCCAGCGCATCTCTGACCCTGCAGGCGACTACTACCTCATCAACGGCCAAAAAACCTGGAGCACCCGCGCGATTTTTGCCGAGTGGATTTTCTGCATCTTCCGCACCGACCCCGACAGCAGCCGCCACCACGGTTTGAGTTACATCATGGTGCCGCTGGATGCGCCTGGCATCACCGTGCGCCCAATTCAGGCCTTAAACGGCAAGCAGGCTTTTGCCGAAGTGTTTTTTGACGATGTCAAAGTGCCTGTAGACAACCTCGTGGGCGAAGAAAACCAAGGCTGGAATGTGGCCATGGCCACGGCTGGTTTTGAACGCGGCCTGTTGCTGCGCAGCCCGGCGCGCTACTGCCGTTCGGCGCAAAAGCTGCTGGCGCTGTATCAGGCCAACCAAGCGCAAGCCGACCGCGACCCTAGCATCCGCCAGGCCGTGATGGATGCCTGGATGGGCGCGCAAGCCTATAACCTGGCCAGCTACCACATGGTGGGCAAGCTCAATTCCGGCCACAAAATTGGTGCTGAAGCTTCGGCCAACAAAATTTTCTGGTCTGAGCTGGATATCCAAATCCACGAAACCGCGCTACGCATTTTGGGCGCACGCGGCGAGTTGATGGAAGGCGCCAGCCCACTGGCTGAGCCTGATTGGTTAGAAGGCTTCTTGTTTGCCCAAGCCGGCCCGATTTACGCCGGCGCTAACGAAATTCAGAAAAACATCATTGCCGAACGCCTGTTGGGCATGCCCAAATAAGGCGCGTCTTTGCCGCAGATTTTTTAGACAAAGACGAATCAGGAGAAACACCGTCATGAACTTCGCATTCACCGAAGACCAACTCGCCCTGAAAGAGGGCATGGCCAGCTTTTTCGCGGCTGAAATCCCCGCCGAACGCCTGCGCCGTTTGATCGAGAAAAACGAAGGCCGCAGCCCCGAGCTACGCGCCAAAATTGCCGAGCAGGGTCTGTTTGGCCTGTCCATCCCCGAAGACGCGGGCGGTTTGGGCTTGACTGACATCGACTGGGCGCTGATGACGCCAGAACTCGGCTATTACGCCATCCCCGACTTTGTGGCCGAAACCGCCTGTGTCAGCAGCGGTTTGCTGGCCGCTGCGGGCGGGCAAGAGGCGCTGCTGGGCGAAATGGCCGCGGGCGAGAAAACCGTGGCCATAGCCCACCCCATCAACCCACTGGTGGGCGACGGCCATCTAGCCGATTTTGTGCTGATGAACGCGGGCGGTGCGGTGCATTTGGTGCCCAAAGCGCAAGTGCAATGCTCGCCCGTGCATGAGAGCATAGATGCTTCGCGCCAACTGGTCGCTTGCAGCTTTACGGCGAGCGCCGCCACGCAAATTGCCGACGCGGCTCAAGGACTAGCCCTGTGGGACACAGCCCTGAACCGCGCCGCTGTAGCTTGCGCCGGCCAAATGATAGGGCTGGCGCAACGCATGGTCGATATGTCTGTGGCCTACACCAACGAGCGCAAGCAGTTTGGCAAGGCGCTGGCGTCTTTCCAGGCCGTCAAACACCATATGGCCGAGGTCATCGTTAAGATTGAATTTGCCAAACCCGTGCTCTACCGCGCCGCTTACGCGCTGGCGCATGGCGAGAAAGACGCAGCCCTGCTGGCATCGCACGCCAAATTGGCCTGCGGCGAAGCCGCTTGGCTGGCCGCGCGCAAAGGCATACAAGTGCATGGCGGCATGGGCTATACATGGGAAGTGGACCTGCAAATGTTTATGAAACGCGCTTGGGCGCTCAATAGCATTTGGGGCGATAACGCCTTCCACCGCCAACGCGTGGGCGAACTGCTCTTAGCTGCGGGCGCACCTGTGGGGCCAGGCACGAGCTTCTAAACACAGCCGCTTGGCTTGCCCCAATATAGAAAAACCGCCCTGCTAGGGCGGTTTTTTGTTCCTTGGGCGAGCCTAAGGATCTTTAAAACTAAGGCTATTTAAAACTTCGCGTCGCGCTTTTCCACAAAGGCTTTGCGCGCTTCCAGCGATTCTTTGCTCATATAGGCTTGCAGGGTAAAGCCCTGTTCCCAACGGTATTTGTCTTCCAAATTGCCGTCTTCAATGCCTTGCAAAGCTTCTTTGGCGATGCGCACCATATCGGGCGATTTTTCGGCGATTTTATTGGCCACAGCCAGGGCTGCGTCGCGCAGTTCGGCTTCGCTGACCACGCGCTCAACCGCGCCCAAGCGGTAAGCTTCTTGCGCGCCCATCATCTCGCCCGTATAGAACAAATAGCGCGTTTTTTGTACGCCAAACATGCGCTGCATATGCGCCGCGCCGCCCATGGCACCACGGTCGATTTCGGGCAGGCCAAAGCTGGCCGTATCGGCCGCGATGATGATGTCGGCCGCGCCGCAAATACCGATGCCGCCGCCCAGCACAAAGCCGTGTACGGCTGCGATCACGGGCACTTTATTGCGGTGTACGGCTTTGAAGGTGGCGTAGTTGCCAGCGTTGACATCGATGATCAGGCCTGAATTGGCGGCCAGCTCTTTGATGTCCACGCCCGCGCAGAAGCCCTTGCCTTCGGCACGGATGATGATGACGCGCACTTCGCTTTGATTGCCCAAGCGTTCGATTTCAGCCGCCAAGCCATACCAGCCTGCGGCGTTCAAGGCATTGACGGGCGGGCGGTTGATCACCAGTTCGGCTACGCCATTGGCGTGGATAGTGGCTTGAAATTGATCAGCTAGGCTCATGATTTTCCTTTAAAAAGAATGGTTTTTTTGATGATGTTTTAAGCATTTCAGGCCGCAAAATCTGCCTGAGCAGCTCACAAAATAAAGTTCAAAAAGAATAGCGATATAAGAAGCGCTTACAAAGACGCAATGGGGTCCACACGCCACTTTTTGTCGCGCCAAACCAGATGCAATTCGCTCTCTTGGCCTATGCCTTTGATTTCGCGCTCTATCGTGGGAAATACCGCCTGTAATTCTGGCGTAGCCGCCCAGTCAGCCAAATCTTGCAATTGATAGACAAAGCGCACGCTGGCCGTTGGCTCTTTACCGGCGGTATTGACGGGCGAGACTTGCGCGATGCGCTCTATCACTTTTTTGCCATAGCAAAACTTGCCCTCGTCCTCGTTATGGCTGCGGTAGCTTTGCTCCCCCAGCAAACTCAGGCGGTAAATTTTGGTGGCAATGTAATCCTTGGCATTAGCGGCGCTGACTTTTTGCACGCTTTTGGGCAAGATGGCGCTGGCATCGTGGCGCACCAGACCAGCGGCCTCTAGCGCGGCAAGGCGCTGCGCGTGATAGCTGTTGTTGCGACGCTCGTAATCCGTTACCTGCACTGGCCATTTGGCAAAAAAAGTTTGGCAAACAGGGTTGCGTGCATCGATAAACGCTTGCAGGGCAGCCCGAGCCTGGACTTCATCTAAGCTGACTTTGCTTTGCCCGCAAGCGCCCAAAAACACCAGCGCGGCGCTGACTGCGGCCAAACGGCTGAGGGTGAAAGCGGGCAGCGCGCGCATGGTTTTTACACGCCTAGGCTGTTGATAAAGGCTTTGCGCTCCAGCGCTTGGCGCACGATGCCTTGAATCACATCCTCGCAACTGTCGAGCTTGCCAATCAAGGCCGCCACCTGGCCGGCGGACATCACACCCTCAGCGGGTTTGCCTTCCACCATGGATTTTTGCAGCAGGATGGGGGCATTGGCTGCCATCACCGTTTGTGCCACCGTGCTCGGGTCTTCTTTAAAGGCTTTGACGATCACGCCCAGGGCGTGGCCCATGGTCATGCCGGTTTGCGCTTTCCACTGCAGGGCGGCTTGAATCGCGATCATCAGGCGTTTGAAGGACGATGATTTCTCCAGCATGGCCATGTATTCGTTCGGGATCATGCGCTGGGGCATGCCGTCAATCAGGTGGCTGACCTGGATTTTCTCAGCGTCTTTGGCTTTCAAATAACGCTCCAGCGTGACGGCGGGGATTTTGCTATCGCTCGTCATCAAAAAGCGCGTGCCCATGGCGATGCCTTGCGCACCAAAAGCCAATGCTGCCAACAGGCCGCGGCCATCGTAAAAACCGCCTGCGGCAATCACGGGCACTTGCACATTGTCCACCACCTGCGGCAGCAGCACCGTGGTGGGCACGCTGCCCGTATGGCCGCCACCTTCACCACCTTGGATGGTGATGACATTGGCACCCATCTCAATGGCTTTTTGCGCGTGTTTGAGTGCGCCCACGGTGGGCATGCACACAATGCCCGCGTCGCGCAGGCGGCCTATGGTTTTTTTATCAGGGCCACGGCCATAGCTGACGGCGCGGATTTTGTGCTTCACCGCCAAGTCCAGCAATTGCTGGGCATTGGGCTGGAACATATGAAAATTCAGGCCAAAAGGTTTGTCGCCCGTCAGCTCTTTCACGCGCAGAATTTCGCCTTCGATTTTGTCAGCCGCAATCGTGGCGCCCGCCAAAAAGCCAAAACCGCCCGCATTGCAAGTGCCAGCCACCAAATCGGCACCAGCCACCCAGCCCATGGCGGTTTGAATAATGGGGTATTTGCAACCCAGCAAATCACAAATAGGGGTATGCAGTTCAGAAGTGGCGCTCATAGTGTTCGCAATAAAAGGTTCAAAATAATTGCCCATTTTACAAGGGCAAGCTGGGCGCTATAACTGGGCGCGGCTTTTTTGTATTTGTATATGTATGCGCGTGTGTATTTGCACCAGCACTTGCGTCAGCACCAGCACCAACGCTGCCGCGCCGCCCGTGTGCAGCAATGCCGCCAGTAAGGGCCAGCCCAACAACACATTGGCCAAACCTGTGGCAAATTGCGCCGCAAGCAAACCCCAAAGCCAAGCCGCGCTGCGCGGCAGCAGCCCGCGCAAACGCCAAGCCAACACACCCAGCGCCAGCACCACCAACAGCGCAAACCAACGATGCACCAAATGGATGGCCAGCAGCGCCTCCAAACT
>CAZSPW010000115.1:0-5163 GCA_964608575.1 uncultured Burkholderiaceae bacterium
CTACACTCTTTCCCTACACGACGCTCTTCCGATCTCGCTCGATCCTATACCTGTGAATTATTGAAAGCGATTGTTTGGGCCTGCTTGGACAATAAAAAAAAAGCAGCGCTAAGCGCTGCTTTTTTGCTGCAGTGTACAAGCCTTAAGCATCTAACAAAATGCGCAACATACGACGCAGCGGTTCCGCCGCGCCCCAGAGCAATTGGTCGCCAACCGTAAATGCACCTACATACTCAGGCCCCATCGCCAGTTTGCGTATGCGTCCAACTGGGATTTGCAGCGTTCCAGTGACCGCAACTGGGGTTAAGTCGGTAATCGTTGCTTCACGAGTATTTGGCACCACTTTAACCCAAGGGTTATCTGCTGCGATCATGGCTTCGATGTCTGCAGCTGGCACATCTTTTTTGAGTTTAAAGGTCAGTGCTTGGCTGTGGCAGCGCATGGCGCCAATGCGTACACAGAAGCCATCTACTGCAATAGCGGCCGTACCAAAGCCTTCGCCTTGCCCCAAAATTTTATTGGTCTCGGCCATACCTTTCCACTCTTCTTTCGATTGGCCATTGCCTAGGTCTTTATCAATCCAGGGAATGAGAGAACCGCCCAAAGGCACGCCAAAGTTTTTAGTTTCGGCTGCACTCAAACTGCGTTGCTGTTCAATGACCATGCGATCAATTTCTAAAATTGCGCTCTTAGGATCATCTAGCAGCGATTTGACCTTGGCGTTGAGCGTGCCATATTGGGTTAGCAATTCGCGCATATGTTGTGCGCCGCCACCTGAAGCCGCTTGGTAGGTTTGCGTGCTCATCCATTCCACCAAGCCCGCTTTGTAGAGCGCGCCCACACCGATCAACATACAACTGACTGTGCAATTGCCGCCTATCCAGTTTTTGCCACCAGCGCTCAAAGCATTTTTGATAACGGGCATATTCACAGGGTCGAGCACAATAACTGCGTCTTTTTCCATGCGCAAAGAGGATGCAGCATCAATCCAATGCCCAGCCCAGCCGGCAGCGCGCAGTTTGGGGAAAACCTCGTTGGTGTAGTCACCACCTTGGCAAGTGAGGATGACATCACATTTTTTCAGCTCGTCAATATTGTGCGCGTCTTTGAGCGTTTTCTCATTTTTCGCCATAGCAGGCGCCGCACCACCAGCGTTACTGGTGGAGAAAAATACGGGCTCGATCAGTTCGAAATCCCCCTCCGCCTGCATGCGATCCATCAATACTGAGCCCACCATGCCGCGCCAGCCGACCAAGCCGACCAGATTGCCAACTTTCTGCACCATTTCTAACCCTAAGCAAAAATGAAATAAAAGAATGATTTTAATAGCTGCCCAGGCAGGTTTTACGCCCCAAAACAGCAAAAAAGCACTTGAAAATGCAGTGAAAGCCTAGGCATGATTTCAAGTGCGTTTTCATGATTTTACGCTGCAGTGCAGCAAGCCTGCGCTAGATAAAGAAAAAACCGCCTGCATAGGCGGCTTTTTGATGCAGACAAAAGAGCCTTAAATCAGGAAAGACTCTTTGCTTTTACCTGCGGCTATGGCGCTGGCCAACCAGCGCGGGGGTTTGCCGCGGCCTGTCCAGGTGTTCTCTGGGTTTTGCGGGTCGCGGTATTTAGGGGCAACGATAGCGCGAGCGTCACCACTAGCTTTGCGGCCAACCGAGGCACTTACTTGGTTAGCCAAACCCAATTCACGCGCGTTTAAATCAAACTGCACAATAATTTTTTTTGCTTGAGCAATCGCGTCTGCACGCTGCGCTTGCAGAGCCTGTTTAATTTGTGCGTCTAAAGCGTCGCGCTGGGCTTGTAATGCGGCAATATTTTCCATGGGTTTTGCATCCTTATGTTGCGGTGATAATCCGGTCTTATTATATAAGACTTTTTTAATTGGCATCTTCAAAAACTCGAATGCCGCTTAGCGTGCGCTGAATACCACCTTGGTTTTTTTGTAAAAATTTGGTGAATATATCTTTAGTGTGAGGCGGCTCTGATAAATGCTGCTGCGCCAATCTCACTGCTTCTTGCATAGTTTGAGCGCGAGTAGCTAAACCGGCTTCCTCAGCTAATAGGCTCGCTTCTTGAAAGTTAAAGGTATGTGGTCCTAGAACCACCGCGCAATAGCAAGCTATTGCTTCAATTAGATTCTGGCCACCATATGGTAAATAGCTTCCGCCGATTAAAGCCACATCGCTCAAACCATAATAAAAAGCCATTTCCCCCATGCTGTTGCCCAGCAGTAAGGTTTTGCTATGGGGTGGGTTACCAGCAGAGAAGCTATCGCGCTTAAGCACATTCCAACCAGCTCGCTGTGCCGCCATTTCAATGTCGGCAAAGCGCTGCGGGTGGCGTGGCACAATCAGCGGGATGGTATCGGCGGCTAAGCGGCAGGTTTTTAAAGCCTCTAAAAAAAGCGCCTCTTCACCATCGCGTGAGCTCGCTAAGGTCAATATCTTCATTTGCCCCCAAGCTTTTTTTAAAACAAGTGCCTGCTCAATTTGCGCGGAATTGATTTGTACATCAAACTTGATATTGCCGCTAATGCCTAAAACTCTACAGCCGAGTTGGCGTAGATGATCAGCGTCTCTAGCGCTTTGCGCCCATGCGCCGCTTAAAGCCTGGTAAGCGGGCAAGGCTAATGCTGGTAAACGCAAGGCTTGACGCAGGGATTTATCACTTAAACGCGCATTAATGAGGATTAAAGGAATGTTTCTTTGTGCGCAGTAATGGCTGATATTAGGCCAAACCTCGGTTTCCATGAGTAAACCCATGCTGGGCTTAAAAGCGCGCAGAAATCGCTTGACTGCGCCTGGCATATCCCAGGGTAGCCAAATCAGTTGGGTCTGGGCATCTAATAAGTTTTCGCCCTCTGCTCGACCCGTAGCCGTGCTGCAAGTCAGCAAGAGTGGGGTATCAGGATTTTGCAAACGCCACTGGCGTATAAGTAAAGCAGCCGTGCGCATTTCGCCCAGCGATACCGCATGCAGCCATAGTGCGCCGCGCACAGGCTGTAATGGGCCATAAAAACCTAGGCGCTGGCCGATATGCTGGGTATATGCAGGCTCTTTGCGCCCACGCAACAACAGCCGCAGCAACAATAGCGGCGCGGCTAAGCGCAGCAGCAGAGAATAAATGGGGCGATTGAGCCAAGACATTGAACTATTATTCTAATAGCTGCTCAGGCAGGTTTGACGGCTTAAAACACCAGAAATATGCGTAAAATCAATGCGCTGCACTGCCTATTTGGGCATCAGGTTTAACGCTGTGCAGCAGCGCCGTCATTTCAGCAGCAATACGGTTTAAAGCGGCCTCAGTGTGGCCCTCAAAACGCAGCACCAGCACGGGCGTGGTGTTGCTGGCGCGTATCAAACCAAAGCCATCTGGCCAGTCCACACGCAGGCCATCTATGGTATTGACCTTGGCCACAGTGGCAAACTGACTTGCTTTTTTCTGCAATTGCGCCACCAGCGCGTGTGGTTCACCTTCGGCGCAAGCTACATTCAGCTCAGGTGTAGAGCAACTCGTCGGTAGCGTCTCCAATACCGCATTGGCATTGGCGCTGCGGCTCAAAATTTCCAGCAGACGACAGCCGGCATAAGTGCCATCATCAAAACCGTACCAGCGTTCTTTGAAAAAGATGTGTCCGCTCATCTCGCCGCCTAAAGGCGCATCCAGCTCTTTCATGCGGGCTTTGATGAGGGAATGCCCCGTTTTGTACATTACCGCTTGCCCACCTGCCGCTTCAATCGCCGGGGCCAAGCGCTGGCTGCATTTGACATCGAACAAAATCGGCGCACCCGGATTGCGGGCAAGTACATCTTGGGCAAACAGCACCATTTGACGATCGGGGAAGATGATTTCACCCGTTTTGGTTACCACGCCTAAGCGGTCGCCATCGCCGTCAAAGGCAAAGCCCAGCTCGGCATCGGTTTCGCGCAGCGCGCGTTTCACATCTTCCAAATTTTCCAGTTTGCTGGGGTCGGGGTGGTGATTGGGGAAATTGCCGTCCACCTCGCTAAACAGCTCGATCACTTCGCAACCTAAAGCACGGAAGATTGCTGGCGCTGATGCACCCGCAATACCGTTGCCGCTATCGACCACAATTTTCATAGGGCGCGCCAGTTGGATGTCGCTGACGATGCGCTCTTGGTACGCTGCGCTCAAATCGCGTTGCGTCAAAGCTGCGAGCGTGGCCGCCAGCTGCCAGTTTTCGCCTTCAATGCAGCGGCGCAGGGCTTGGATGTCTTCACCAAAAATGGCTTTGCCAGCCAAAACCATTTTGAAGCCGTTGTAATTTTTCGGATTGTGGCTTCCCGTGATTTGGATGCCACTGTTGCACGCAGTCGCTGCCGCAAAATACAGCTGCGGCGTGGTAACCATACCCACATCCAACACGGCGACGCCGACAGAGCGCAAGCCTTCTATCAAGGCGGCGGCAAGCGCAGGGCCGCTCAAACGCCCATCACGCCCTATAGCCACGGTTTTTTCACCAGCAGCTAAGGCCGCCATGCCAAAAGCGCGGCCTAAGGCCAAGGCAAATTCGGGGTTGAGCTGTTCGGGCACAGTGCCGCGAATGTCGTAGGCTTTGAAAACGGCGGGATGGGTATTCATAAAAGTAGCGCTTGTAAAAATGCCGCCGATTATGGCAAAAGAACAAAGCTGCGCCTGCTCTATGCCCTGGGCTACACTTCTTGGCATGAAGGCAAACCTAATTCCCCGATTCATTTCTTTTGAAGGCATAGATGGCGCGGGCAAATCCACCCACATTCCGCGTTTGGCTGAATATTTGCAAGAGCAGGGGCAAGAGGTACTGCTCACGCGCGAACCGGGCGGCACCGCCTTAGCAGAAAAACTGCGTGAATTGGTGCTGTATCAGCCTATGGATGCGTTGACCGAAGCTTTGCTCATGTTTGCCGCACGGCGTGATCATCTGCAAACGGTGATTGAACCCGCTTTAGTTGCAGGTAAAACGGTGTTGTGTGATCGTTTTACTGATGCTAGCTTCGCATACCAAGGCGGCGGACGCGGATTTGATCAGTCCATCTTGCAGACTTTGGAGACTTGGGTGCAAACTTCGCCTGCATCAAATGAAATAGTGCGCCAGCCTGATGTGACTTTTTGGTTTGATTTGCCACCCGCTGCTGCGGCAGAGCGCTTAGCCAA
>CAZSPW010000116.1:0-4999 GCA_964608575.1 uncultured Burkholderiaceae bacterium
CGTATCCAAGCGATCGAGCTTTTGCTCTCATAAACAGAGCAATTAGTCCAATCATGTACAATCGAATCCAGCTGAAGCCAAGAAAAATATTGGGCGAAAAGTTGGCACAATTTTGGGCGGCTTTTCATTTTCTTATTAAAAAACATATAGTTGGCCTTTTAGTGCGATTCCGGCTTCCGCACCAGAAATGGTAGAAAAAAGACCTCCTTGGAGGTCTTTTTTTTGCCTATTTTTGCATGCAAGGCCGTCTCAATCCTGCCGATTCATCATGTGGATATGAAAACCTAGCCAGCGGGTGAAGGAAGCGTGCATTTCTTCAAACATCTCTTCACCGCTGTCATAACGGGCGCGAAATCCTGCTACTTTTTTCAAAAACAGTTTATTGACGATTTGATGCGGCTCTAGGTAGGCGTATTCCGTCTCCAGCATCAAGGCCTCTTCATAGGCAAAGTGGTGGCTCAAAAACTCTTGGAAATCAGCCACCGTGATGCTAACGGCTGACTTGCGGCCGCGCTCATGCAGCAAACGCAAAGTGTTGATGGCCTCCAAAGCGCGTTGATGCTGGTGGTCGATTTCATCATGCTCGGTTTTCGACAGGTTTGCCCAAAGATACAGCCCCATGCTCACACCTCGCTAGAAGATTTAAGATTTATCTATCTTAAAACGAGCGCATCTTGTTGGATATAAAAACAGCGCCTAGCGCTTTGACGCAGATTAAAGAACTGCCAAACGCAGCTCAATGCAGATGCCACAGCGCCAAGATGGCGACCAAAACGCAGCCGAGCAGCGCCAAGCCGCGATTGACCCAAAGCCCCCACTTGGCTTTATAGCCAGGTGGAAATTCAGCAGGTGTGAGTGAGCGCAACACTACCGCATATTGGTGCGCCGAATACCAAGCGGTGATGCTGCCCAGCACAATCAAGCCCGCCCCTAATGCAAAAGCCAATAAAGGCTGCACATGGCTGGCCGCTTGCGGCAGCAAGGCACGCAGCAGCAGCCCTGCGCGTTCAACCGCAAAGCCAAAAGCCATAAAAGCCAAGCTGGTGCGATTCCACGCCAATAGGGTGCGCTCGGCAGCGAAAAGGACACGGGGGTCTTGCAAATCTGACATAAATTTGGGGCAAAAGATGGGGGCTTGATAGTCCCACTAGACGAAAGAAAAAGGCAGCTGCTCTGCAATAATGGCCGCCATTGAAAACCACTGCTAAGGATACGCTATGGGACTGCAAGGTAAGGCCGCCATCGTTGGCGCAGCACAATATAAACCCGAAAAATACAATTCAGCGCCACAAATGTTCCATTTGGAACAAGTAGCCGATTTAACGACCAAAGCCTTGGCCGATGCAGGCCTGTCACTCAAAGACATGGACGGTTTGGTGGTCTCCAGCGCCTATTTCCACGAAGCCAGCAGCTTTGTACCCGCCATGTGTGGCGAGTATCTGGGTGTGCCTTTGAATTTTGCCGAAGCCATCGATTTGGGCGGCACTTCCAACGCCGCTGCCGTGTGGCGTGCGGCCATGGCGATTGAAATGGGCATGTGTGACACCGTTGTCTGCGTGATGCCCGCACGCATGGCACCCATGAGCGCACATGACAACCACGCGCTGGAAGTACTCAAAGCCTCGCGCTTTGGCGGCCACTCGACCCGCTTTGGCGCGCCTGAAGCCGAGATGGATTTGCCCTACGGCCATATGGCACAAAACACCGGCTACGCCATGATTGCGCAGCGTTATGCCGCCACTTATGGCTATGACGCAGCCACTATCGCCCGCATTTGTGTGGACCAGCGCACCAACGCCCTGGCCAACCCTGACGCCCTGTTCTACGGCCAACCCATCACGGTGGATGATGTATTGAACAGCCGCATGGTGGCTGACCCGCTGCGTATGCTGGAAATTGTGATGCCTGTGGCTGGCGGCGCTGCTGTAGTGGTGACGCGCGACAGCATCGCCAAAAACTGCAAACACCGTGCTGTGCGCGTAGTGGGCGCGGGCGAATATGTACAAAGCAAATCGCCCACTTATGCCAAAGACATGCTGGAAACGCCTATCGGCCCAGCCAGCCGCCGCGCTTTTGCTATGGCAGGTTTAAAGCCCGCCGATATGCATATGGCGCAAATCTACGACTGCTATTCCATCACCGTGCTGCTGTCGCTGGAAGACGCGGGCTTTTGCGAAAAAGGCAAGGGCATCGATTTCATCAAAGCGCACGATTTCACCTACAAAGGCAACTTCCCCATGAATACGCATGGCGGCCAATTGTCTTTCGGGCAAGCAGCCAATGCGGGCGGCATGAGCCAGGTGATCGAAGCCATGATGCAGATTCAAGGCCGTAGCGGTGAGCGCCAATTGGCCAAGCACGATTTGGCCTATGTGTCTGGCACGGGCGGGGTAATGAGCGAGCAAGCGGCGCTGATTTTGCGCGGTGCAGATTAAGCGCAGACCTGCACTTTCATCCCAACAAAAGCCTTGCATTGCTGCAAGGCTTTTTTATGTATGTTTTTGGCATTTTAGGGCGCCAAATCTGCCTGAGCAGCTCACTTTTTCATAGTATCAAAACACGGTTTTTTGCCCCGCATCGCCTAGCAAGGCCTTTTTCAATTGTGCGTCAGCGGCTTTTTCACCCAGCCAAACGCCCATCAGCGCGCGGTGGAAGGCGGCCTCGGCAAAAGGCTCGCCCTGCACTTGGTTGCGAATCGATATCACCGTGTTTTTGCCCTTGCCCATCCAGTCCATGATGATGGTGTCGCCAGGGTTCACGGCCTTGGCATCAGCAAACACCTGCCCCATACGCGCCAAGCCAGGCAAAGCTGTCACCATGTCTTTGGGGTTGATATTGACTTTCATGGCCTTGGCGAACATATAGCCCAGCTCGTTGGAATCGACTTTGCGCAGCATGGTCAAAATCAAGCGTTTGCTGCCAGGCGCGGCCAAAAATTCGGCCTCGTTTTTCACGGGTTTTTCAGCGTAAAGCGCGGCCGTGTACACGGGCACGATAACTTTGTAGCGCACGCCCGCGCCGTTCAAATGCAAGGTCGCGCCTTCTAGCTGTATGGTTTTGGGGTAGCTATGGCCTTTGAGCTGCACGCTCTCTGCCCCTGCTGCCGCCCCTACTGCGCTTGCTGCACTCGCTGCCGTGGGCGCTTTGGCTGCGGTTTGCGCGCCCGCCCAGCTGGGGGCTAAGGCTGCGCTCAAAGCCAATGCCGCAGCGCTCAGGCGAAGCTGAAAATTCCGATTCATATCTCTTTCTCCCTTTTATCCATAACAGGCAGGCGTAAAAAAGCCCAGTTGAAACTGGGCTGATTGTGCCGTAAAAATACGGGCGCTTTACTTACGGAAACGGCTTTCTGGCACGGTTTTCACATCGCCAGGCAGGCTGCCTATGTAGTCGGCCATTTGGCGCAATTGCGGCAAGGTGAACTGGCCTTTGACGATACCGGCCATGATGGCATTGCTGCGGCCAAATACCGTGCTGTGATCGGGCTGGGCATAGGCTTTAAGCGCAGCATAAAGGTAGTCAGGGTGCTGCCCTGCTAGCTTGGGCATAGTGCCGTCGATAGGCGTCGAGTAATTGGCGCCGTGGCAACTGGCGCAGTTGGCCTTGTCAAGCAAGGCTTTGACTTGCGCCGTAGGCGCGGGCACCGTGGCTGGGGCTTTTGCTGGGGCTTGCTGGCTGTAATAAGCCGCAATATCGGCCATGTCTTGCTCAGACAGCGAAGCGGCTATGCCTTGCATACTGCCAAATTTGCGTGCGCCTTCTTTATATTCTTTCAACGCTGCCTGTAAATAACTGGCGCTTTGCCCGGAGATTTTAGGCACACGGTAGACCTCAGGAAACGCAGTTTGATAATTAGGAATGCCATGGCAGCCAATACACATGGCCACTTTGCCTGCACCCGCTTCGGGCTTGCCAACAATATCTGCAGCTTGCGCGGGCAGCGCGAAGGACAAGGCGACAAACGATGCGAAAATGGAAGTGAGAAGTTTTTTCATGGAGCGTGCAACCATTTCTGTACGGTAGACCTAGAGAGATGAAACTGTGAGAGGCAATTTGCCTGGCGCGCAGCAGCTTTTTGGCACTCCGAGCGTCTCACTTGGCTTTGTTCTAGGTCAAGCAAATAGCAAATCCACCAAAAATCATTATAGTCAGCGCCTTTTGGCTATAGCCTTTTTTACCCTCAGTATTTTTACCAGCCCTGCCCCAAAACCATGAGTCAGCCCAGCCCTACTACCCGCTTTACAGGTTCAGCCCAGTATGTCGCCACGCCCGATTTGAAACTGGCCGTCAATGCCGCCTTGCAGCTACAGCGCCCGCTTTTGGTCAAAGGCGAGCCTGGCACAGGCAAAACCATGTTGGCCGAAGAAGCCGCCGCCGCCATGGGCTTGCCGCTGTTGCAATGGCACATCAAATCCACCACCAAAGCGCAGCAAGGTCTGTATGAATACGATGCTGTCAGCCGCCTGCGCGATTCGCAATTGGGCGACGAGAAGGTGAAAAATATCGAAAACTACATCGTCAAAGGCGTGTTATGGCAGGCGTTTGAATCAGATACGCCTGTGGCGCTTTTGATTGATGAAATCGACAAAGCCGATATCGAGTTTCCTAACGATTTGCTGCGCGAACTCGACCGCATGGAGTTTTACTGCTACGAAACGCGCCAGCTCATCAAAGCCAAGCACCGTCCGCTGGTGTTTATCACATCCAATAACGAAAAAGAACTGCCTGATGCCTTTTTGCGCCGCTGCTTTTTCCACTTCATCAAATTCCCTGATGCCGACACCATGGCCGAAATTGTCAAAGTCCACTTCCCCGATTTGAAGCAGGAATTGCTCAGCGCCGCCATGGGGCAGTTTTATCAGCTGCGGCAAGCGCCCGGCATCAAGAAAAAACCATCTACCTCGGAATTGATAGATTGGCTGAAATTGCTGGTAGCCGAGGATATTCCGCTCACGAGATCGGAAGAGCACACGTCTGAACTCCAGTCACTCCGCGAAATCTC
>CAZSPW010000117.1:0-4977 GCA_964608575.1 uncultured Burkholderiaceae bacterium
GAACAGGCGTGTTGGTGTTCGTAGCCGTTGGAACAGGTGTGTTGGTGTTCGTAGCGGTTGGAACTGGCGTATTCGTGTTCGTGGCCGTTGGAACAGGTGTATTCGTACCCGTACCTGGCGCCGCAGTTGGCGTCAGGGTGTTGCCTGGATTGGGATACACATCATTAGGCATATCCACATTTACGCTGCCACGCCCACCACAGGCAGCAATAAGGGCTTGCGCACCGACAGCAACCAAAGCCAAACCCCAATAACGCTGCGAATATTTGGTGATTTTCTTCATGATGCTGACCTGCCTTAAAAAAACTACAAAACCGTGCATTTGGGCTCGCAGCGATGGCAAGCCGATAAAAGCCACTTTGAATTTAAGGATTCTACTTAGGTGATTACCAGAATGCTGTCGTTGATGCAAAACATAAAAACAAGCAAAAACGGAATTATTTCACGAGTAGCGTCATTTTTACCGCCACTCCGCCTGTGCAGGGCTTATGTCAAGCTAAAAGTTAAAACACGCCCTACGCGCAAAACTTGTCCCATACCCACTTTGAGCGCAATCGCGTGCCCGCGCGTTGTGCATGCTGTGATTTGTTTATGCAATTCCTGCAGTTGTGCGCCGCTAGCCTGTGTTGCACAGTGCTCGGCTAGCCAGTAGCGCAGCACATTCGCTTGTCGCGGTGCGCTTAATGTTTGCAAGGCTCGGATATTGGGCGGAATCCCCACCAGCTCTGAATCCTTGCTCGCCACCTCTTGCAGCAGGCTTTGCGCCTGTGCACAGTGCCCAGCAGAGCGCGCAAAAGTACTGCGAAAACTAGGGAAAAGCTCCTGCAAAACAGGTAATAAATGATGGCGGATGCGATTACGCGTGTAACGCTGATCTTGGTTTGTCGGGTCTTCTACCCAAGTCAGGTTTTGCTTTTGCAGCCAAGTGCGCAAATCCGCACCTGCAATGTGCAAAAAAGGGCGGCACCAGTGCACGCCAGCCGCTTGCCAGGCCGCAGGCATAGCCGCCAAGCCCGGCAGCCCCGCCCCGCGCGAGAGCGCCAGCAACATGGTCTCGACCTGATCGTCTGCGTGCTGCGCCAAGGCGATGCTGCGCGGGCGCTGTGCCGCTGGCATATCTGCTACCGCCTCGGCTAGTGCCGTATAACGCGCGCGCCGTGCGGCATCTTCTGGGCTTTGGCCTTTATCATGCCCGGCTTGCACCCGCAGGCTGATCAGTGGCACTTGTAAAGTGGCGCAAACGCCCTGGCAATGCGCTTCAAACTCATCCGCCGCAGCCTGCAAACCATGATGAATATGTAAGGCCAGCACCTGCCCCGGCCACAAACGCACTGCCGCGTGCAATAGCGCAGACGAATCCGCGCCGCCGCTATAGGCCACGGCCAAGGGCAGAGGAGGCGCTGCAGCGCGCAAGGCCTGCAGCAGAGGGTCTGTGGTCCAATCCATAATCTAGCTATCTTAATTGCCGCGTTACCTGCCCCACTCATTGCTCTTTCATTCGCCCACCTCATGCGCCACTGGTTTTGCCGTTTTTTATGGATTTTTCTAGTTACTCCCGCATGGGCGGCAACTGAAATCAAGGGCAGCATTAACTGGGTCAGCGATGGCGATACGGTTTGGCTGCGCCCCGATCCAGGGCAAGACCTGGGCAAAGTACGGCTACACAAAGGCCGCGTGAAGCTGCGCCTAGCAGCAATAGACGCGCCCGAGAGCTGCCAAGACTGGGGAGCCGAGGCCGCTGCCGCACTGCGTATCCAATTAAAAAACCAGCCCGTGCGCGCCCAGCTCTTGCAGCGCGATTCATATGGGCGCTGGCTGGCACGCATTTATTTGCCACAAGCGCAAGATTTGGATGTGAACGCTTGGCTGGTAGCGCAAGGCCATGCTTGGGATTACCAATTTGTGGCTGGCAAGCCTGGGCGCTATGCGCCGCTACAAGCGCAGGCCCAAGCCGCAGGGCGTGGCTTGTGGAGCCAGCCCAGCCCCATGCAACCCAGGCAATTTCGGCGCGAACATGGCGCTTGCACTGCTCCAGTTGCAGCAGCCCGCCCAGGCACTGCCCCCCAGCGACCGCAAAGCCAGTGGGATGCGCTGCCGCAATGGCTGAAAGCATGGCTGCATTTCTATTAAAAAGTGAGCTGCTCAGGCAGATTTAGCGGCCTAAAATGCCAAAAAGACGCTAAAAATTATGAGCGATAGTCGGCATTGATGCTGACATATTCATGGCTTAAATCGCAGGTCCACACCGTCGCCGCAGCCTGGCCACGCCCCAAGCCAACGCGCACCGTGATTTCGCTTTGCGCCATGACGCGTTGGCCGTCTTCCTCGCGGTATTCGGCTCTGCGTCCGCCCTTGGTAGCCACATGCACATCATCCAAATACAGCTCAATTTGGCTTTGATCTAAGTCGGCAATGCCGGCATAACCGACAGCGGCCAAGATGCGCCCCAGATTCGGGTCGCTGGCGAAAAATGCGGTTTTCACCAAAGGCGAATGGGCAATGGCATAAGCCACTTGTTTGCACTCACTCTCGTCGCGCCCTTCTTCGACGCGGATGGTGATGAATTTGGTTGCGCCCTCACCGTCACGCACAATGGCTTGCGCCAAGTATTGCGCCGCCTGCGTCAGCGCGGCCAACAAGGCTTGGCCGTCGGCGCTGTCTAAATCGGTAATGGCTGCATTGCCCGCCTTGCCCGTGGCGGCGATGATGAAGGAGTCGTTGGTGGAGGTATCACCATCCACGGTCACCGAATTAAAAGACGCATCGGCCACGCGGCGTGTGAGTGTTTGCATGATGGCGGGCGCAACAGCCGCATCGGTGGCCATAAAACCCAGCATAGTGGCCATATTCGGGCGGATCATGCCCGCCCCTTTGCTGATGCCGGTGATGCTGATGGTTTTGCCACCCACTTGCGCTTGCAGGCTATGCGCTTTGGCCACGGTATCGGTGGTCATGATGGCAGTCGCCGCATCGCCCCAATTCGCAGGCGCGGCATTTTGCTCGGCCGCAGGCAGGGCGGCAATGATGCGCTCGTGCGGCAGCGCCTCCATGATCACCCCCGTGCTAAATGGCAAAACCTGCTGGGGCTGCAATTGC
Source organism: uncultured Burkholderiaceae bacterium (assembly GCA_964608575.1). Classification (GTDB taxonomy): domain Bacteria; phylum Pseudomonadota; class Gammaproteobacteria; order Burkholderiales; family Burkholderiaceae_C; genus JAMIFN01. The sequence continues at coordinate 3,097 of CAZSPW010000117.1, forward strand.
AATTGCGCGGCCACAGCCTGGCACACAGCCTCGGCGCGGGCATAGCCATCAGCGCCAGTGCCTGCGTTGGCATTGCCGGTGTTGATGATGAGGGCGCGCACCGCAGCGCCCGCGGCCAATTGTTTTTGACAAATCTGCACAGGCGCAGCGCAAAAACGGTTGCTGGTGAATACGCCGCCCACGCTCGTGCCTTCGTCCAGCAAAAACAGGGTCACATCTTTGCGGTTTTTCTTGCGCACACCGGCCTCCACGGTGCCGATGCGCACGCCCGCAATGGGGTGCAAAGAAGCTGGATCTGCGGCGCTGAAATTCACAGGCATGGTAGGCTTTCGTCGTTGGAGAATAAAGGTATCAATTTAGGAGCTACCCAGGCAGATTTGGCGGCTTAAAACGCCAAAAACACCCTTAAAAATAGCTCTGGGGTACAAAATCATAAGGCAAAGCAGCACCACAAGGCCGCGCCCTGCATAAAATCCAAACCCATGAACGCCAACGACATGATCGCCCTCGCCCAGCGCACGCTGGCCATAGAACAAGAAGCCTTGGGCGAATGCGCCGCCCGCATCGACGCGCAATTTGCCCGCGCCGTGCAAATCTGCTTGGCCTGCACGGGGCGCATCGTCGTCACAGGCATGGGCAAAAGCGGCCATGTCGGGCGCAAAATCGCCGCCACGCTGGCCTCCACCGGCTCGCCCGCTTTTTTTGTTCATCCTGCCGAGGCCAGCCACGGCGATTTAGGCATGCTGACTGCCGCCGATGTGGTGCTGGCTATTTCTAATTCAGGCGAATCGAGCGAACTCACCGCCATCTTGCCGCTGATTAAACGCATGGGCGCGCCCCTGATTGCGATGACGGGCGCAACCGGCTCCAGCTTGGCACAACACGCCGACATCTGTTTAAACAGCGCCGTCAGCCGCGAAGCCTGCCCACTGAACCTAGCCCCCACAGCCAGCACCACAGTGCAATTGGCTCTGGGCGACGCCCTGGCCGTGGTATTGCTCGAAGCCAAAGGCTTTGGCGCCGAAGACTTTGCCCGCAGCCACCCCGGCGGCGCGCTCGGGCGGCGCTTGCTCACCCGCGTACAAGATGTCATGCGCGCGGGCGATGCCGCCCCGTGTGTAGGCGCCGATGCCAGCCTGAGCGAATTGATGCGCGAGATGAGCGCCAAAGGCCTGGGCGCCGCCGCCATTGTCGATGCCGCTGGCAAGCCCATCGGCATCTTCACCGACGGCGATTTGCGCCGCCATATTGAAAAAGGCACGGAACTGCGCAGCCAAAACGCGGGGCAGCTGATGCACGCCAACCCGCGCACCATTCGTGCCAGCGCCTTGGCCGTAGATGCCGTAGCCTTGATGGAAACCCACCATATCAACAGCGTATTGGTGGTGAATGATGCCGGCGCACTAGTGGGCGCGCTCAACACGCACGACTTGATGCGGGCAAAAGTCATTTAAAAATGAACAGAAAGACAGGCTATGGATATCCGCGATCGCAGTTTTGATTTTTCTGCGCAAACCGTGCATTTTTGCCAAACCTTGACCGCCACCAGCGGCGCTTTGCCCCAGTTGGCTGCCAGCCTGCTGCAAGCGGCTTGCGCCCTAGGCCTACAAGTGGAAGAGGCCCATGGCAGCGCCAAAACTGACTTTATCGCGCAAATGCAAGCGGCAGCAAAAAGCGCACGCGCAACACATTACTGGCTGCGTTTAATCGAGCAAACAAAACTAGCAGACCCTCTGCTTTTAGAGCCTTTACAGGACGAAGCGCAACAGCTGGCAGCCATCTTATCGAGCATCGTCAAAACGGCGAAAAGGAACGAAGGCTAAGACTGAGGCTTGCAAATTACCACGCAAAACCATAAAAAAAGCCGCGAATCGCGGCTTT
>CAZSPW010000118.1:0-4931 GCA_964608575.1 uncultured Burkholderiaceae bacterium
AAACAAAACATTGGCCGCGCCCAAAGCCAGCATCAAAGGCGGCACGCCGTAATTACGCTGGCTTTTGGCAGCGTAAACCGCACGCCCCATAGCGGCGCCAGCGCCCAGAAAAAATAGGGTTTCAGCCACAGCCGCGACGATGAAGGCGAAAGCGCTGGGCAGCAAATAAGCGACACGCGTCAGCAACCACAACAGACACAACGCAGCCAAGGGCTTACCTTTGATGGGATTGATGCCCGTCCAGTTCGCCCCAGCAGTCAGCAAGAAGCCCACGGCTATGGTGGCAATAAAACCCCACAGCATTTCATGCGCATGCCAATACACACCATTCAAAATGCCCGTAAGCAAAGTGGGGCTATGCACCCACAACAGCACCGCCACTATCGCCCACACCGCGCCAGCGATATAGAGGGGGCGAAAAGCCAGCTCTAAAAACGCAGTCCAATTGGGCGCTGCCAATTTGGGTTTGGCCGCAGGCTCTTCAATTTGCAGGAAATCTGCCATAGGGCACTCCTTTTCATACTGGCGTTTGGCTTACAGCTCGGCAGGCACGCGTTTGCCTTGGCCGTAAATTTGGTAACCCATCCACAAGCTTTGGGCTATGCGTTCGGCCGCAGATACCACGATGCCTGCCATCGCTTGATTGGGCTGCTCGGCTGCCGTTTCCCGCCACAAATGCAGCCATTGGTGGAATAAATCAGCACGCAAGCCAGGCAGCGCTGCGTGTTTGGGCATGGGTGCGCCACTGAAACGCCCTGTGCGCAACACCACACCCGACCAAAAATCGCATAACTTTTCCAGGTGATGCGGCCAGTCGTCGATATGCCCGTTAAAAATCGGCCCCAACTCTGGGTCACGACGCACCTTGGCATAAAACTGGTGCACCAAGGCTTGAATTTCTTCTTCGGTACACAAAGCGGCGGCTATTTGGGCTGACATAAGGCTAGCACTCCAAACTACGGTAATAAAAACTTATTTCTGTATTTTATATAAATCTTTTATTTGGTGCATCCACCTAAGGAACCTCTGCACAACCTCGGCGGCTTGATGCACAGCTTTGAGGGCGCATCAGGCCATGTGCACGATATGACTATGACGGACAAGCTCCTACATGGGGAAGAGCAAGTTATCTTGGGTGATACTGGTTACACAGGCGCGAACAAACGCCCAGATGTTCAAACCACGGCGCAGTGGTTCATTGCCATGAGGGCAGGCAAACGCGAACCCTTAAACAAGAACTGCCCATAGGAGCCGCCCAAGAGTAGCACGAGCAAACCAAGGCGGCATCAGAGCTAAAGTCGAGCACGCCTTTGGCGTGCTCAAATGGCGCTTTGGCTACCGCAAGGTGCGCTACAAAAGGCTAGCCAAAAACACCGCACAGCTGCATACCTTGTTTGCGCTAGTCAATCTCTACCTAGCACGCAAGCAATTCATGGCGATGGAGAGCTAGATGCGCCCAAAGCGGGGCAAATGCCTCGAAAACCTGCAAAAAAGCGGCCAAAAATACTCAAACCAGGGCGAAATCGCAATTTTTATAGTACTCGACAGCCAAAAATCTCAGCTGCAACTAGTTGGGCTGCAAAATCAGGGATTCATCAGAGGTTCCCTAACGCAAATGCTGAAAAGCATTCGATTCGAACTCATGCAATTTTATTTTTTCCTACGTTCGTAGTAAGATAGTAATAAATTACTTTCTTTTGAAATGCATGAAACATTCATCCAAATATTTGTCTGCTCAAGAGCGTCGGGCGGCGACGGTTGAGGCGGTTGTCGAACTGGCCGCAGAGCAGAATCCGAGCGACATCACGACCACCGCCATTGCACAGCGCATGGGGCTGACCCAAGGTGCGCTGTTTCGCCATTTCCCAACCAAGGACGCGATTCTAGAATCCGTGATGGACTGGGTGGCCGAGCGTCTGCTCGCCCGAGTCGACAAAGCGGCGGCAAGTGCGGCATCACCGATGGCGGCGCTGGAAGCGGTGTTCATGGCGCACATCGACTTTGTTGCCGAGCATCCCGGCGTACCACGGATGCTCTTTGGAGAACTACAGCGCCCCGGCGACACCTTGCCCAAGAAGATGGTGCAGACATTGATCCGCCACTACGGGGAGCGGTTGCAGCACCTGCTCGAGACAGGCAAAACACAAGGCGAGTTGCACGCACAACTGGACATCGAGGCAGCCTCGGTGTCGTTCATCGGCTCGATTCAGGGCTTGGTGATGCAGTCGTTGTTAGCTGGTGACGTCACACGTATGCGGCGTGATGCGGTGGGCGTATTTGCGATTTATCTGCGAGGAATCGGCCACGTCAGGAGCGCATCATGAAATTTCCACGCCTGCAACGCCGCACGCTGATGCTGATTGCTGTCATCGTTCCGCTTTTGTTGTTGTTCATTTATGTGGCCGTGCGATCCGGGCCATTGGCCCCGACTGAAGTCACAGTCAGCACGGTTGAATCCCGGACGGTTGCCCCAGCTCTATTCGGCATCGGCACGGTGCAGGCACGCTACACCTACAAGATCGGCCCGACCTTTGCCGGGCGCGTCAAGCGCTTGGACGTACACGTCGGCGACGCGGTCAAGGCAGGTCAGGTGCTCGGAGAGATGGACGCGGTGGATCTGGATGATCGTATCGCCGCGCAGCAGGCAGCGATCAAGAGTTCAGAAGCCGCTTTGAAGCAGGCTTCGGCCAAGCAGGATTTTGCACAGACGCAAGCAAACCGATATGAGCAGTTGCTGGCGGTACGCGGCACCAGCGAAGAAAACGTTGCGACCAAACGTCAGGAATTGGCAATTGCCAATGCTGCTTTGACTGCGGCGCGCGAAGATGCCGTTCGCTTGCGTGCCGAGTTGGAGGGCTTGCGCGCGCAGCGCGGAAATTTGCGCTTGGTTGCCCCGGTGGCCGGGCTGGTCGCCACACGTGACGCCGATCCGGGCACCACAGTGGTCGCGGGCCAAGCAGTTGTCGAAGTCATCGATCCGACTAGTCTGTGGATAGACACGCGTTTCGATCAGATCAGCGCCGATGGGCTGGCAGCGGGTTTGCCCGCCAGGGTCACCCTGCGTTCACGGCAAACCCAAAGCCTGCCAGGCCGTGTGATGCGCATTGAACCGCGTGCTGACGCCGTGACGGAAGAGACTCTGGCGAAGATCATTTTCAATACGCCGCCCGCGCCCCTGCCGCCGCTGGGTGAATTGGCCGAAGTCACCGTCCAGTTGGGTGAGTTGCCCGCCGCGCCCACGATCCCCAATGCGGCCCTGCGCACGGTTGATGGAAAGCGCGGTGCGTGGAAATTGGTGGGTCGAGATCTGGCGTTTGCGCCGCTCATACTAGGGCGCGCTGACCTCGAAGGTCGTGTGCAGGTGATCAAGGGGCTGGCGGTGGGTGACCGCGTCGTCGTCTACAGCGACAAAGCCCTCAACACGAAGAGCCGGATTCACATCGTCGAGCGCTTGGCTGGGGTTGCTCCATGATTAGCCTCGCCGGACGCGACATCCTCCATGCGTGGGGGAAGTTCATCTTCACTGGCGTCGGGCTGGGGCTATTGATCGGCGTCACGCTCACGATGGCGGGTGTGTATCGCGGTATGGTCGATGACGGCAAGGTGCTGCTCGACAACAGTGGCGCGGATCTGTGGGTGGTGCAAAAAGATACCCTGGGTCCCTACGCCGAATCTTCCAGCATTCCCGATGATTTGTGGCGCAGCATCCGTACCATGCCGGGCGTGGCAGAGGCGGCCAATATCACCTATCTTACGATGCAGGTCGCAAGACGATCCAATGCAGGCGACCAAGACGTGCGTGCGATGGTGGTCGGCATCACTGTCGGTGAGGCGGGAACACCAGGGTGGCCACCCCAGCTTGTCGCCGGTCGACAGATCACGCGCGCCCATTATGAGGCGGTCGCAGATATCGCTACCGGCTTCCAGTTGGGCGATACCCTGAAAATTCGCCGCAACCACTACACCGTGGTCGGCCTCACGCGCCGCATGGTATCGTCCAGTGGGGATCCGATGGTATTCATCCCGCTCAAGGATGCGCAGGAAGCCCAGTTCCTAAAAGACAACAATGCGATTCTGATGCAGCGCAAGCGCACCGAAGCCAATCCGGCTTTCAACCGCCACGGGGTGCCTGGGCTACTCGACGCCGTGATTGCCTCACAGACCAGTAACAGCTCAGTCAACGCGGTGCTGGTGCGTATCCAGCCCGAGTTCTCGCAGGAGGAAGTGGCTGAACCGATCCGCCGCTGGAAGCGACTCACCGTGTACGACCGTGCACAGATGGAATCCATTCTGGTTGGCAAGCTCATCGCAACTTCAGCCAAGCAGATCGGTATGTTTCTGGTAATTCTGGCGCTGGTCAGCGCTGCCATCGTGGCCTTCATCATCTACACGCTAACGATGGACAAGATACGGGAGATTGCGGTATTGAAGCTCATCGGTACGCGCAATCGCACCATCGCCGGGATGATTCTGCAGCAAGCCTTAGTGCTGGGCGTAATCGGTTTTGTGGTCGGCAAAATCAGCGCCACCTTTGCTGCTCCGCTGTTTCCCAAATATGTGTTGTTAACACCGGTCGATTCAGTCTTCGGTTTTTTCGCCGTGCTGACCATCTGCGTGCTGTCCAGCATCGTCGCCATCCGTATGGCGCTCAAGGTCGATCCGGCCGAAGCGATCGGAGGCTGACGATGGCAGGCAAAGGCATTCACATCGAAGGACTCTCCAAACGCTACGGCGAGGGCGATACGGCGGTACTGGCACTGAAGGACGTGAATATGCACGTTGCCCCCGGCGAAGTCGTCGGGCTGATCGGGCCTTCTGGATCGGGCAAAAGCACCTTGCTCAAGTGCTTGGGCGCGGTGATCGACCCGACCGCCGGGCGCATGGTGCTGGGTGATGAGGTCATCTTTGACGACGGCTGGAAAGTGCGTGAT
>CAZSPW010000119.1:0-4852 GCA_964608575.1 uncultured Burkholderiaceae bacterium
CCTGCGCGGCTTGGTTCAGCAGAGTTTTGGCTTCTTCGTCTAAATCGGTGGTGCCGCTTTTGTTGCGGTATTGGTTGTATTGGCTTTCGGTTTGTTCCAGCTCTTGCTTCAACTGGGGCAGTTGCTTGCCCAAAAAGGCCAGGCTGTTTTCGGCCTCTTGCGATTTGCGTTCGATGTTTTGGCGCAGGTATTCATGCCCCACGCTATTGAGGATATTGGCCACCAATTGGGGGTCGTCGCCGCGCAAGCTGACGCTGATGACGCCCGAGCCTTTGCCCTGCTCTTTGATGGCCAGCTGGCCTTGCAGGCTGTTGATCTCCGCCAAGCGCGAGCTGGTACGCAGGCGGTATTGCGTGCCTGGCGCCCCCGTGAGCTGGCGGACCAATATGGCATGGGCACCCGTGGGGCTGTCGTTAAAGGCCAAGGCTAAGACTTCGCCCACGCGGCCTTTGAAGCGTTGCTGGCTCAAGGGGTCTTGCAATTCATAGCTGCCGCCACCCAGCGCGGTGAGGGTGAAGGCCTTGCCCACGCGGGAGCGCGGCAGGGTAAATTGCCCGACTTGAATGCTTTCTGCACCCCAAGCCCAGCCGCCTGCACCAAACAAGCCTGGCTCGCTCAGGCCGTCGCGCAGATGCGCCAGACCACGGCCAATCAGGGGGAAATAGCGCGGCTCGGCGGTGATGTTCAAACCCAGTGCATCAACGGGCTTGGCCGCAATCATGCGGCTTTTGAGGATTTCCATCTCGGCGGCGGCGTCGGTTTTGATGTCAAACATCGACGAGGCTTCGCCCAGCAGGCTTTTGCCCATGCCGCCCGAGCTGTCTTCCACCTGCACCAAGATATTGCTTTCGTAAATCGGCGTGGCCAGCAGCGCGTAACCCAAGCCTATGGCGAAAGTGCAGGCCGTGATGAGGCCTATGAGTGCCTTGTGGTCCCACAGGGTGTAGAACAGCTCGCGCAGGTCGATTTCGTCGTCGCTATAAGCCGCATCCGCAGCGTTGTTGCCCGAACCGTTGCCTGAAGAGGGTGGATAAGGTGCGTTCATGGGCGATTACAGTCTTTCAATTTTTTGTGCCCAATCGCTCACGCATTGGGCGATCAGTTCGGCTGTGCTTTGGTGCACGGCCTGGCTTTGGCGATAGGGGTCGGGAATGTCTTGTCCCAGGGTTTGGGCCAGCAAAAACACACGCCCACGGCTGATGGGGTAGTTGCTCTCTATCCATTGTTTTTGCGCCAGTTCGGCCGTCAAAATCAACTGGGCGGATTGCACCAAATAGGCGCTGATTTGTTGGGCGCGATGGGCGCTGATGTCTGCCCCCATTGCTTGCGCTAGGCTTAACACTTCTGGGGTGGCAGGGTGGCCGATCACGGCGGCCAAACCTGCTGAATACACCCGCGTGCTGGGCAAGCGCAGGCGCAGCAAGCCTTCAGCCAAGGGGCTGCGGCAAATATTGCCTGTGCAGACGGTCATCAAGCTTTGCAAAGCCATGGGGTCGCTGCTGATTTAACGGTCGTTAGTGATTTGCTGGCCCGTGCGCAGCAAGCCCGCGCTAGGCAAAATCAGGCTGATGACGCGGTTCCAGTTGGCCAAAGCCGAGGCATCAACATAAACCACATCGCCAGCTTGCAGGGCAAATTGCTCAGCCAAGATGAGGGAAGCAGGTGCCTTGATGTCCATGTGATAGACGGCGGGCTGGCCTTGGTTTTCGCTGCGGGTGCGCACCACATACACTTGGCGGGCATTGCCGCTGACGGGGCTGATGCCTGCGGCTTCGCCCAAGGCCTGGTTGAGCGACATGCGACCGTTTTGCATGGCAATGGCCGAGGGTTTTTGTACCTCGCCTATGACATAAATTTTGCTGTCTTCGCGGCTGGGCACGCGCAGCATATCGCCTGCGGCTAGCATGATGCTACTGGGGTTGATGCCGCTGGCGACTAAGCTGCTCATGTTTACAGCGTAAATCTTGCCACGGCGGTTGAGCTGAATGCGGCTAAGATCTGAGGTGGGCAAAGAACCCCCCGCGCGGTTGAGCGCTTCGGGCAGGGTCATGGGCAAATCCGTGATGCTGTACACGCCAGGCACTTTCACTTCGCCGTCGATGTACACGCGCTGGCTGCGATAGTTTTGTACCCGCACCGTCAACTGTGGATTGCGGATGTAGCGGCTGAGGGCTGCGCTGAGTTTAGTGTAAGCCTCGGTTTCCGTCAGGCCCGTGACATAGATTTGCCCAACATAAGGAAACTGGATGTAGCCGCCCGCACTGACTAAATAGCCCACGCCGCCTGCGCTGGCACTGTCGTTGCTGGCCGTGGTGGTGGCGGTCATGGTGCTCATGCTCAGCTCGGGATAACCCCAAACCGCGACAGAGAGTACATCGCCAGCGCCGATGCGATAGGGCGAGGCTTCTGCGATAAGTTTGCGCACAGCTTGCGCCGCCTGCGGTTCAGAGGCTTTGAGCTGAGTAATCAAATCGAAGTCGATGGTTTGCAGTTGCCAATTATCAGCAGGGGCGCGAGCGGCTGAGGTGGGCTGCTCCGCAAGGGGGACAATTGGTGATGGGGCTATCGTGGGAACAAGGATAGTTGGCTTTTTGTGGATTTGCTGGTTTTTGGTTTTGGATGTGTTCGTGTTCACCACAGTGGTTGGGGCGCTGGGCTGTTGAATCGAACTGGGTTTAAGTGCTACAGGCGCTGGGGTGCGGGTCAGCGTGTCGCGACGCGAAACCGCACTCAAAGGCACGGTGCCAACCGCGATTTGCGCGCTAAAAATAGGGTCGTGCCTAGCTTGATCGGGAGACTCTATCCAAGTGCTGCAGGCCGCTAAATGGGCACTGATGGCCAACACACAGGCTAGCTGAAGGGGGTTCGCTAAGCGGCGAGCGGCGGTAGGAGAGGTTGCCGTGGTGGTGCTTGGACTCATGAATGGTTTTCCCTGTGCGGCCAGTTGTTCTAGCAGCAGGCTTGTAGCAGATAGTGATTTGTAATAGCTTAAGGGGTGGATTTTACTGCGCTGGTGGCGGGGCGACACCCTTCGTTTAAGGGGTGTTGCTGGGCGGCACATCCAATAAAGAGGCGCTTTCGCCCGCGGGCAATGCTTCCACCCCGCGCAATTGGCGTTCGATGGCGCGGGTGCGCACGCCAGCTTTGTCTATGCTGTCACTGGCTTGTTCTAGTTTTTTCTTCACGCCATCGAGCACATCGCCAAATTTGCCAAATTCGGTTTTCACTGCGCCCAGCACCTGCCACACCTCGCTGCTGCGCTGCTCAATCGCCAGCGTGCGAAAACCCATTTGCAAGCTGTTGAGCAAAGCGGCCAGCGTGGTTGGGCCTGCCAGCACCACGCGCAATTCGCGTTGCAGTGCGTCGAGCAAGCCTGGGCGGCGCACCACTTCCGCATACAAGCCTTCATTGGGTAAAAACAGCAGGGCGAAATCGGTGGTGTGGGGTGGGGCAATGTATTTTTCGGCGATGGATTTGGCTTGCGTGCGCACTGCGCGTTCCAGCTGCGCGCCTGCGGTTTTGATGGCGTCTAAATCCGCGCGCTCTTGCGCATCTAACAGGCGCTCGTAATCTTCCATCGGAAATTTGGCATCTATGGGCAGCCACACGGGGGTATCGCTGTCGCTGCCCTGCCCTGCCCGCCCCGGCAGGCGGATGGCGCAGTCCACTTTTTCGTTGCTCTCAGGCTTCACCACCGCTTGTTTGGCAAATTGTTCGGGCGTGAAAAACTGTTCCAAAATCGCTTCTAACTGCACCTCGCCCCAGCCGCCACGGGTTTTCACATTGGTCAGCACGCGCTTCAAATCGCCCACGCCCGATGCCAACAATTGCATCTCGCCCAGCCCCTTGTGCACCTGCTCCAAGCGCTCGCTCACCAGTTGGAAGGATGCGCCTAGGCGCTGTTCCAGCGTGGCGTGCAGTTTTTCATCCACGGTCTGGCGCATCAATTCCAGCTTGCCCTCGTTGCTGTGTTGCAGCTCTTGCAGCTTTTGTTCTAGCGTGGCGCGCACCTCTTGCAAGCGCAGCGTATTCGATTCGGTCAGACGCTCTAGGCGCGTATCGGTGGCTTGTTGCTTGTCGTCTAGGGTTTTACGCATCAAATCCAGCTTGCCTTCGTTACCTGTTTGCAGGCTGTTTAGGCTTTGTTCTAGGCTGCTACGCAGTTCTTGTAAGCGCTGCGCGTTTGATTCCGTCAGGCCGCGCAACTCGCCACCCAAATTGTGTGCCACCTGCGCCAAGTTTTGCGTCAACTCGCTGCGTTGCTGGTGCTGCTGTTGCGAGAGTTCAGAGCGCAGGTGCTGGTTTTCAGCTTGCAACTGTGCCAACAGGGGTTGCAGTTGGGGCGTTAAATTTGGCGTGTGCGGGGTGCGAAATGCCAGCCAGAGTAACAGCGCTAGGCTAAAAAACACCAGCGCCAACAACAGCAAAAACACACCCGAAGAAACAGCAGCCATGATCTTTATCCACCGATTGAAGAAGGGTAAGCGTAGCACTGCCCTAGGACAAGCCGTGCCGCAAAGCCTAAATATAGAAAAAACGCATTAAAAATTGGAGCTGTTCAGGCAGGTTTTATGGCTTTATTCTTAAATACAGCCGTTAAAAACCGTGATAAAAACCATAGCAATCTAGCGGCAATGGAGATGGGCCAAGAAAGGGGTGTTTTGTACCCCCATCTGTACCCCCGCTTTGTGTTGGCTAGCCTTAGTCCTTATGGGTCTTTATTGTAGGCTAACCCTATGATTTACCAATGAAAAAGGCCGCTAAGTGGTCTTCCTTGGCGGCCTTTGAACGGTGTAGTGGTGGAGCTGGGCGGAGTTGAACCGCCGTCCGCAAGCCTTGTTCAGCCAGATCT
>CAZSPW010000120.1:0-4719 GCA_964608575.1 uncultured Burkholderiaceae bacterium
GCCAATTGTGGGTTACCCACATTCACCATCAGCTTGGTAGGCAAAGCAGGCAAATCATGGCTGGCGGCTTCTTCGCTGATTTCCATTTCTAGCAAACCGTCGTACACAAAACCGGTGTCGCCCTCGGCGCAGCTCACCGTCACCACGCTACCCGCGCTCAAAGTGTGCGTGGCGTCGCCGCAGCCCACCACAGCAGGTATGCCCAGCTCGCGCGCAATGATGGCGGCATGGCAGGTGCGCCCGCCTCGGTTGGTGACAATGGCGCTGGCGCGTTTCATCACAGGCTCCCAATTGGGATCTGTCATATCAGTCACCAATACATCGCCCACTTGCACACTATCCATTTGGCTCAAATCGTTGACCAAACGCACGGGACCCGTACCAATTTTCTGCCCAATGGCTCGCCCTTCGGCCAAGACCGTGCCGCGCTGCTTTAATTTAAAGCGTTGTTCGGCTTTGCCCGCGCTTTGGCTTTTCACGGTTTCGGGACGCGCTTGCAAAATATAAAGCTGGCCATCACCGCCGTCTTTGCCCCATTCAATATCCATAGGACGGCCATAGTGCTGCTCAATCACCACAGCGTATTGCGCCAGTTGCTCCACCTCAGCGTCGCTAAGGCTATAGCGGTTGCGTTGCTCCAGAGGCACTTCCACCACTTTGACCAACTTGCCGCTGGCGGCGCGCTCTTGCTCAGTCGCATAAATCATTTGCTGCAGCTTGCTGCCCAAAGTACGACGAATTACCGCGCGTTTGCCTGCGGCCAGCATGGGCTTGTGCACGAAAAATTCATCTGGGTTGACGGCACCCTGCACCACCGATTCGCCCAGGCCGTAGCTGCTGGTAATGAACACCACTTGATCAAAACCACTTTCGGTGTCAATCGTGAACATCACCCCAGCCGCGCCCACATCACTGCGCACCATGCGCTGCACGCCCGCCGACAGCGCCACCTCGGCATGCGCAAAGCCTTTGTGCACGCGGTAGCTGATAGCGCGGTCGTTATACAGGCTGGCAAACACTTCTTTGATTTTGTGTAGTACTGCCTCTATGCCTTGTACATTCAAAAAAGTCTCTTGCTGACCGGCAAAAGAAGCATCAGGCAAATCCTCAGCCGTAGCCGATGAGCGCACGGCAAAACTGGCCAGCGCGTTATTGCCTGCAAGCTCAGCAAACGCCTTGTGAATCGCTGCTTCTAAAGCTGGCGGAAAAGGCTGGGCTTGCACCATGGCGCGGATTTTGGCGCCCGTCTCAGTCAAAGCTTTGACATCGTCTGCGTCCAATGCATCTAGCAAAGCATTGATGCGCTCTGCTAAGCCGTCAAACGCTAAAAATTCGCGGTAGGCGTGTGCCGTGGTGGCAAAACCATCAGGCACTTTCACGCTGCCAGGCAACTGGGCAATCATCTCACCCAAGCTGGCGTTTTTGCCGCCAACGATGCCCACATCGTGCATACCGCAGTGGCTGAAAGGAAGAACTAAAGCATTGGCCTTGTCGTTCATGGTCTGGTCTTTCTCAAAGTTAATAAACCGCGACTACCGCAGCGCAAGGCGCTATTGCCGACCTGCCGACTTGCCGACTTTTCGCGTGTGGTTTGTTCTGGCTCGACAAAAAAGCCATGAGCACTAGCCATGGGCGCTGCGGGTATGAAATAGATGTAAAACGCATCCTACTGAGGGTGCACCTTGATACACCCATTGTCACGCATACAGGCAACGATTTTTGCAATTTGTAGTCAGCTCAAAAAAGAAAAAATGCAAAAACACACTTTCGCAAATTTGCTACCAGAGGATTTTTGACGCCCTATAATATCTATATCAAATAAATCTTTAAAGGTAATCCTATGACCAAACTTAGCCCAGAGCTGCGTATCAGCCCAGACATGCCCATCGGCCAAATTGCGGTCGACTTACCTGGTGCCACTGCCGTATTTCGTCGTCTAAAAATTGATTTTTGTTGTGGCGGGCAAATCAGCTTAAGCCAAGCTGTGGCCGAAAAAGGTTTAGCTTTACCAGCGGTAATAGATGAACTTGCGGCTTTAAAGCTACCTGACAACACCCCCAGTTTTGATAGCCCCAGCGCCATGATCGATCACATCATCCAGCGCTATCACGACACCCACCGCGCACAACTGCCTGAGCTGATCCGCATGGCACAGCGCGTAGAAGCCGTGCATAAAAATAAGGCCGAAGTACCGGCAGGTTTAGGCGCTGCGCTAGAGGCCATGCACAACGAATTGCTCAGCCATATGCAAAAAGAAGAACTGGTACTCTTCCCATCGCTCAAAGCTGGCGGCAACCCTTATATCGCCCAGCCGATTGCCATGATGCGCCATGAACATACTGACCACGGCGCGGCACTGGAGCATATCGCCGAACTGACTCATGACATGACCCCACCAGCCGAGGCCTGCAATACTTGGCGCGCCCTCTACGCTGGTTTAAATCAGTTGCGTGATGACTTGATTAGCCACATCCACCTAGAAAACAATATCTTGTTTCCCATGTTTGAGAACGCCGCCGCATCAAGCGGTGGATGTGCATCTTCAAGCTGCGGCTGCGGTTAATTTCTGCGTTAAAAAAGCAGCATAAAGCGGCTAAAATCCTCGACTTCATTGGGGAGTAGCCGCTTTCTTTGGTTCGATTGGCAAAAGAAAGGCTTGCGTCAACATACTTGCTGCAACTGCGGCATGGCGCCAGCGGTTTTCTAAGCTTGGCAAGACCTTTGACTATCACACCCGGTTCAGGCTGGGGGTGTGCATAGTCAATCGTCTTGAGATCCAGCCTTGGAAAGTTTCATATGGAAGCCTTATTTGTCTCTACTGGTGTTGTTGCCTTGGCTGAAATGGGCGACAAAACCCAGCTCTTGGCATTTTTACTCGCCGCCCGCTTTAAAAAACCTCTGCCCATCATTTTGGGCATTTTGGCTGCGACCATCATCAATCACGGCATGGCTGGCGCATTGGGAGCATGGATAGCGGCGACGCTATCGCCCGACATCCTGCGCTGGGTCTTAGGCCTATCCTTTATCGCTATGGCGATTTGGACTTTAATACCAGACAAAATTGACGATAAAGAAAGTAACACCGCCACCCAATGGGGCGTGTTCGGTACAACTTTTATCAGTTTCTTTTTAGCCGAAATGGGCGACAAAACCCAAATCGCCACCGTGGCCATGGCCGTGCATTATGCCCAGCCACTATTGGTAGTGATCGGCACTACGGTCGGTATGTTGCTTGCCGATGTGCCCGCCGTATTTGTGGGCGATCGCTTAGCGGCCAAAATTCCTATGCGTTTGGTGCACGGTCTGGCTGCTGCCATTTTTGTAGCCTTGGGCATAGCCACCTTAATGGGCATGGGCAGCCGCTTTTTCTAAAACACTTAAGCTACCGCCAATCAAGCAGCGGCAGAAGGCTTATCCAAGCGGCGCAATGCCACCCACTGGGCATTGAGCTGCGCGCTGCCTTCTGCTGGCAATAAGTCCGCTAAGGAATAATGGTCCAGATGGGCAAAAAAATCAGCTAAAGCACCATTCAAAATAGCGGTCAAGCCACAATTGCCTGTGAGCGTGCAGGCGCTATTAGGGGAAAAGCAATCTGCCAAGTAGAAATCAGGCTCCACCCCACGCACCACCGCGCCCAAATTGATTTTGGCTGGTGGGTAGGCTAAACGCATGCCACCGCCTTTGCCGCGCACGGTTTCGAGCCAACCTTGCAGCCCCAACTGGTGCGTGACTTTCATCAAGTGCGCCTCTGATATGCCATAAGCCTGTGCCACCTCAGCGATGGTGCATAAGCGTTCTGGGCGCTGCGCCACATACATCAACAGACGCAGGGCGTAATCGGTCATGGTGGTCAGGCGCATAGGGCTTCTTTAAGATTTTTTCACAGCTACAGCAGCAAGTGTAATCGGCTTACCAACGCTAGGCTGAGCCTTAGCGAACGGCGGCGGATTCAAGCGCGGGCGAATCAGCATAGGTAAAAAACGCCAGAGATACAGCGCAAAAGCCACGCTCCAGCTGCAAGCCGATGCGTACAGCACTGCGCTATACGCGCCCTGCCCCACTTTCCCCAGTAATAGCAATGCGACTAAGCGCAGTACTGCCGCTGCAATCACCAAAACATAACACCACACCATCGGGCCATCAGCCGCCAAAGGTCGGCCCAAATGCCCCAGCGCCGTGCGCGTGATCATGCCGATAATAAGCACCGCAAAGCCACCCACACCAATGATGTGCACAGGCCAAGCGCTGCGCAGCATCAGCCCCGTCCAAGCACTAGGCAAGAGCTGCGCCGCTGCAACTAATAAACCTATTCCCAAAGCTGCGTAACCCATATATAGCACCCACAACAGGGGTACTTTACGCACCGCCAATGGCCGCCAAGCCAGCACTTGCCACAAAGCCAGTACGCCAGCAACAGCTAAAAATGCGGCCATAGGCACAGGCCAACTGGCTAAGCCTGCAAGCACCGCAAGTACGCCCAGCGTCAACTGCACATGCCCCGTTTGCACATGCATCGGGATTTGCAGGCCAGCAATCGCCCGCATGGCAAAAAATGGAATAACGCGGCGCGCGACCAAAAGTGCAATCACCGCCATGCACAGCAGCCCCGTGTCAAAACGCTGCATCAGCAAAGCGTAATCTTTGCCCTGCCACAAGGCCCATAAAAACAAAACATTGGCCGCGCCCAAAGCCAGCATCAAAGGCGGCACGCCGTAATTA
>CAZSPW010000121.1:0-4411 GCA_964608575.1 uncultured Burkholderiaceae bacterium
GTGCTCTTGCTCTGCGCCCAAAAGCAGGGCGTAGAAGGGCAGTTGCGTGTCTTCGCCTGCTTTCTTGAGCTGTTTTTCCAGTTTTTCGGCCTTGCTGGTTTTGTAGTCGAGCACGCGCAGTTGGCCTGCGCTGTTGCGATCTACGCGGTCGATGCGGCCTGTTAGTGGCAGGGGTGCTTCGGGGGCGCTCAGGATTAATTCGGGGCGGGGTTCGGGCTGGTATTCGCCTGCGGCGTAACGCCAGTCTGTGGCCTCGTCTTGCGCCAGCCATGCCAAATAGTGCGCGGCCAGTTGCGGCCAGCTGCGGCGGTAGGGCAGCAGCATGGCGGCGCTGTCTGCGCTGTATTGCTGCATGAGTTTTTGCATTTCGGCTTCAGCACAAGCGGCCAGTTGGGCGCTGGCATCGCCTTCGGGTTGGCTGCTGCGTTGTTCGTGTAAGGCTTTGAGCGTGGCGTGTACCAGCGTGCCCCAGTCGCTTTGGTCTGGGTCTATTTCTAGCTCTTGCTCTTGGCGCAAGCCCAACAGTTGGCGCGAGAAAAATTGATAGGGGCAGCGGCGCAGCGCCTCATAGCCCGATGCGCTGATGTGTTTCAGGCGCAGCGCCCCCGCTTGCGCTTGTGGCGGCAGTTGCGGTGTGGCAGGCAGGCTGCCCAGTGGCAATTCGGGCAGGGGGGCATGGCTCACGCCCTGCGTTTGTTGCCAAACTTGCAGCAGGGGGCTGGGGGCCAGGGCTTGTTCGCCTGCCATTTTTTGCCAGAGCAGGGTGATACAGGGTTGTTGTACAGCTAACAAAAATATTTGTTGTTGGGCGCTGGCGCTGTCTTCTGCACTGGGCAGCCCCAGGGCAAGTTTTTGTGCGCGGCTGAGGGCGCTGGTTGTTTGCGGCAGCAGGGGCAGGCGCTGGGCATCTAGGCCGGGCCAAACCACGGCGGCAAAGCTGCGCCCTAAAAGTTGGGCGGCGGGCAAGATGACCACATCGGGCTGCTGCGGGGCGCTGGGGCTTAGGAAATGGCTGTTTTCCAGGATATCGCGCAGCCAGTTGGTAAATTGCCGCAGGCTGATGGGGCGGCTGTGCTGGTATGGCTGTTCTATCAGGCGCAAGATTTGTGCGCCGGCTTCGTCTTGCTGCAAACGCGCTTGCTGCCCATGCAAGTGAAGGGCTTGCTGCAGGCGCTCTTGCCACTGGGCGAGGGGCAGTTTGTGGTGCTTAGGCAGGGTTTTGTTTACGGTGGCGATGTCTTCCAGCAGACCGAGCATAGCGGCCGATGCAGGGTTTTGCCTAGCGAAGTTGCTGCTTTGGGTGAGTGTGATGTGGCTGCTGCTGAGCTGCTCTTCCAGTTGCATCAGGCCCGCGTGTTGTTGCGGCAGGCAGCTGTGTAGCCAGGCGATTTGGGCAGCGTTGTTGTGCGGTTGCAAGGCCGCTTCGATTAATGCCCAGAGCACACTGGCAGCGTGGGTGGTAGAGAGCTTCCAGCCGGTTTCGTCTTTGATGCGTGCGCCTTGGGCTTCCAGCATGGCGCGTAACTGGCGCGTGGCGTGGCGGTCTTGGGCTATCAATGCCACGGGTTTTGCCCCGCGTTCTAGGTGTCGCAGCACGGTATAGGCACTGTGCGCCAATAAGTCCTCATCGTTCATGCAAGCGTAAACCTGTGGCCTGGGGGCAGGGCTGGCCATATCCAGCGGCACAGGGATAAAGGCCAGATGTTCCACGCGTTTGCCTTCGGCCTGCCAAAAGTCAGCTACAGCCTTGCTTAGCGGGTCAGCGCGCAAGCCCTGCACCAGTAGCAATTGGTCAAATTGCGCGCCCGCAGCTGGGGTAAACAGCGCATCGCTGGCAAAGTTGGATATACCCAGCCAAGTGGTGGCGATGGCTTGTAGCGCGCGCTCGGTGTGTAGAAAGTCGCCCTCGGGCAGCAGGCGCGGCAATTCTTGCGCCCAGTGCTGCCCCCAAGCAGCGCGTGCCTTTGCATGTGGCAGGCTGGCGGCCAGCGGTGCCAGTTCAGCGCATAGATCTAAAAGCGGGGCGCATAGGCTTTCAGCTTGATTTTCTAAGCTAGGCAAATCGGCCAGCAATGCGCGTGCGCTTAGGCTGTCTTGGGCGCGGTTCTGGCTGTAGCTGCTGGTATCTATGGCAACCGGTGGCAGGCTAGCTGCCCAGGTGCTGGTGGTTTCAAAGCGCGGCATCAAGCCACTTTGGTGCTGGGCTAGCCAAGCTTGTTTGGCTGTGGGGAGCAACTGCACAAAGGGCAGCAAAACCAAAGTGCGTATGCTGCTGTTTTGCTTATGGAGTTGGGCGATAGTTTGCAGCAAAGCTTGCCAATGGGCGTTGGCAGGCGTTGCCTCATCTGGCGCGGTGTTGGAAAAAACTGGGGTGTTGGCGGAGGTCATCACCCCATGTTACCAACAGCTTGCGGCGTTTTCTGCCACAATCGCAAGCTTATCTTGATTCGTTTTTTCGCCTTGTCTGACGCAATGCGGACACCAAAGAAGGAAAACTCCATGGCCAACGCCCTGATTAAAAACATTACCGACGCATCATTTGAAGCAGATGTCCTGAAATCTGATTTACCCGTGCTGGTGGATTATTGGGCTGAATGGTGTGGCCCTTGCCGCTCTATTGCCCCTGTGCTGGACGAGTTGGCCGAGCAATACGCAGGCAAACTGCAAATCTGCAAGATGAATGTAGATGAAAACCGTGACACGCCTGCCAAATTTGGTATTCGTGGCATTCCTACGCTGATGGTTTTCAAAGGCGGCGAGCTGGTGCAAACCCAAGTGGGCGCAGCAGGCAAAGCGCAATTGCAAGCCCTGATCGATAAACACCTCTAATTTTTGGCCACACTCCTGCATGACTGATACCGCACCCGTAGCACCCCCCACCCTAGCACCCGAATCTGCATCTGAATCTGCACCTACTTCCTTGGCTTTTTCTTCGCTCGGTCTAGCTGAGCCGATTTTGCGTGCCGTAGCCGATATGGGCTACACGCAGATGTCGCCCATCCAAGCCAAGGCCATTCCTGTGGTGTTGGCCGGGCGCGATGTTATGGGCGCGGCGCAAACGGGTACAGGCAAAACCGCGGCTTTCACCCTGCCTTTGTTGCAACGCATGCTGCCGCATGCCAGCGGCTCCACCTCGCCTGCGCGCCATCCCGTGCGCGCGCTGGTACTGACCCCCACACGCGAGCTGGCGGATCAGGTGGCGCAGAATGTGGCGCAATACGCTAAACACACGGATTTGCGTTCGGCCGTGGTTTTTGGCGGCATGGATATGAAACCGCAAATCGCACAACTGCGTCAGGGCGTAGAAGTGCTGGTGGCCACGCCTGGGCGTTTGCTTGACCATATCGAAGCCAAATCGGTGGCGCTGCACCAAGTGGAATATGTGGTGCTGGATGAAGCCGATCGCATGCTCGATATCGGCTTTTTGCCTGATTTGCAGCGCATCCTCAGCTATCTGCCGAAAAAACGCACCACGCTGCTGTTCAGCGCCACTTTTTCGCCTGAAATCAAAAAGTTGGCAGCCAGCTATTTGCAAGATCCTGTGCTGGTGGAAGTGGCGCGCCCAAATGAAACCGCCAACACGGTTACGCAAAAGTTTTATGCAGTCAGCGAGGATGACAAACGCGCTGCCATCGTGCAGCTGCTGCGCGAGCACAGCATCACCCAAGCCTTTGTTTTTGCCAATAGCAAACTCGGTTGCGGGCGTTTGGCGCGCGCCTTAGAACGCGACGGCCTGCGTACCACGGCGCTGCATGGTGATAAATCGCAAGATGAACGCTTGAAAGCGCTGGAAGCCTTCAAAAGCGGCGAAGTCGATTTGCTGGTAGCCACTGATGTAGCTGCGCGCGGCCTGGATATCAAAGATGTGCCCGCCGTGTTCAATTACGATCTGCCTTTTCATGCCGAAGACTATGTGCACCGCATAGGCCGCACGGGGCGGGCAGGCGCTTCGGGTCTGGCCATCAGTTTGGTGGCACCATCTGAGGGCAAGCTGCTGGCCGAAATCGAAAAAACCACCAAGCAAAAAATCACGCCTGAGGCGCTGCAAATACAGGGCCAGCGCCGAGAAAGCCACGGGCGCTATGAGCGTTCAGAGCCGCGCAGCGATTACCGCCGTGAAAATCGCGAAGGCCGTGACTGGCGCGAACGCGAAGACGAGAAACCGCAACGCGGCGGCAGTGCGTATCGCCCGCAGCAGGTTTCGCGCGATCCGTTTTTTAATCAACCGTATCAGCCAGCCCAGCGCAGTGAATTGGCTGCCTGGGAAAAAACAGGCAAAACCCCAGTGGTCAGTAATCGTGCTGCCTTTGGCAATATCCGCAGCAAACGCAAGGTGGCGGCGCTGTTCAAAGCAGTTTGAGATCAGATTTGATGCTCAATTTTGCTATAAAAAGAAAAGCTGCTCAGGCAG
>CAZSPW010000122.1:0-4341 GCA_964608575.1 uncultured Burkholderiaceae bacterium
TTTGCTGCTGCTGATGCAGCCCGCCAGCGCGCTGGAAAAAATGCTGGCCGCTGCGTTGGTGATTTTGCTGCTCTACCCGCTGGCCTACACGGCTATGTTTGAGCTGATGACTTGGCCAGCACGCCAAATCGCCTACAGCATGGCAGTGGCCGATGTGCGCATGGCTAGGCCAGCACCCAAGGCAGACGATTACGCCGCCTTTTGGCCTTTCGCCCAAGACGCGCGTGCGCACGCCATGGTGACGCTGATGTATGTGGGGCTAACGGCCTATGGCGTCGCTTGCAGCCTGTATTTCCGCAGCGCCGCCCTGCTCAAAAGCTGGGCTTTGGCGGCAGCGCTGTTTCTGTTTACGGCCATTTGGGCAATTTTTAGCCGCCCCAACAGTGATATGTTGGCGGTATGGTGGCAAAAGGGCAACGACCCCATAGCACTTAGCGCGCATCTGCTCACGGCCGCGATCTGGCTGGGCATACCGCTTTTGCTTTGGCTCTCGGCCTATTGGAATTTGCGTGAAAGGCAGTTGTCATGACGCGCATACTGAGCAAAGTATCTTCCCCCCGCCGCCCTTGGCGCAAAGGCGTGTTGGCCTTTGCCCTGGCCTGCCTCACGCTGTGGGGCAGTATGCTGATCGCAGGTCAGATGATGCCGCCCATCCCTAAGCAAGAGCACAGCTACGATTTAAGCGGCGCAGCTTGGCGGGGCATAGACCGCGTAGAGTTTCAAGACTTGGACAGTGGTCAAGTCGTGCTCAACCCCACCCAAGCTGGCAGCATCATCTCCCGAGGCGACGACCGCCTGAGCCCGCGCCTGCAATTACAGCGCCAGGGCAATACCCTCATCATCAGCCCCATGGCGCAGCCCCAAGATTCAGGGCAAACGACAGCGCGCAAGAAGGCATCCGCCAGTATCCGCACCATTTATCTGCCTAGCAGTGTGCACACCATCCAAGGGCAATACTTGCGTGTCTCAGTCGACGACCAGTCGCCTCAGGCTTTGCCGCAGCTGCACCTGATTGGCAACAATATCTCAGCCTCAGGTGCAGGGGTTGAGCATTTGCGCATTGAGCTACAAGACCGAGTTGCTAATAGCGCCTCTGCCAAAACCGCGACAAAAGCGGCTAGCACTGCTGACTGCCGCCGTAATCCTTATATGACAGAGGCGCAACTGACGCTGAACCTAGAAAAGGTGGGGCAGATGGACATCACAGCCCCCGATTTCACCGAGATTCGTCTGAATATCCATGCCCAAGCTGCCGCGGGTATTGGTGCCATCAAGCTGCAAACAGGCGCTGCCAGCCGTTTAAACCTGCAATCCTTAGCCTTGTTCCAGAAAATCGCCTTAACACTGCCGCCAGCTGAGCAGGTAGATAGCAGTTGTGCGCCCGAAGTCGCCCATCCCCCTGCATACGAAGGCGACGACTATTCCGACTAGGCCGCCATAGCCTGAGCCGCCACATAATTCCACTATCATTGCGCCCCAATACCTTCCCTAGGGGAATGGTCAGTATTGGGACTATTCGAGAAAAGAGAGATTTCCATGAGCAAACGCCGCGTCGTCGTCACAGGTTTGGGCTGCATCAGCCCGGTAGGCAATACCGTTGAGGCCGCTTGGGCTAATCTATTAGCTGGGCAAACTGGCATAGGCCGCATCAGCAAATTCGACGCTACAGCCTTTGCCAGCCAAGTCGCGGGCGAAGTCAAAGGCTTCCAAGTCGAAGACTATATGAGCGCCAAAGAAGCGCGCACCATGGATACCTTTATCCACTACGGCATTGCCGCTGCGGTGCAAGCCGTGCAAGACGCAGGCCTGCCCACAGGCGAAGCCTTAAGCGATGAACAAGCCGTGCGCATAGGCTGCAATATCGGCTCAGGCATAGGCGGCCTGCCCCTGATTGAAGCCACAGGCGCTGAACTCAATAGCCGCGGGCCGCGTCGCATCACGCCGTTCTTCGTACCGGCCTCCATCATCAATATGATTTCTGGCCATGTATCTATGCGCTTTGGCTACAAGGGGCCAAATATCGCGGTGGTCACGGCCTGCACCACAGGCCTGCACGCCATCGGCACCAGCGCGCGCATGATCGAATACGGCGACGCCGATGTCATGGTCTGCGGCGGCGCGGAAGCCACGGTATCGCCCTTGGGCGTAGGCGGTTTTGCCGCCATGCGTGCGCTTTCCACGCGCAACGACGACCCCGCCACCGCCAGCCGCCCCTTTGATAAAGACCGCGATGGTTTTGTGCTGGGCGAAGGCGCAGGCGTGGTGGTGCTGGAAGAATATGAACACGCGAAAAAACGCGGCGCCAAAATTTACTGCGAACTCGCTGGTTTTGGCATGAGCGCCGATGCTGGCCATATGACCGCACCCAATATGGACGGCCCGCGCCGCGCCATGCTCAGCGCCCTAGCCAACGCTGGCCTGAATGTGGGCGATGTCGGCTTTGTCAATGCCCACGGCACTTCTACGCCCTTGGGCGATATCAACGAGACCCATGCCATCAAAGCCGCGCTGGGCGAGCACGCCAAAAAAATCGTGGTCAATTCGACCAAGGGCGCGACCGGGCATTTGCTCGGCGGCGCAGGCGGCTTGGAATCGGTTTTCACCATCATGGCGCTGCACCAACAGAAAATTCCGCCCACCATCAATATCTTCAATCAAGACCCCGAGTGCGATTTGGATTACTGCGCCAACACCGCGCGTGATGTGCAATTTGAAGTCGCGCTGAAAAACAATTTCGGCTTTGGCGGCACCAATGGCGCGCTGGCGTTTAAGAAGATATAAATCAAACCCCATACCTAAACCATCGTATTTTTAAGTATATTTTTGGCTTTTTAGGCCGCCAAATCTGCCTGAGCAGCTCACTTTTTTGATGCAATCCCAACCCTGAAAGGATGAATCACATGAACAACACCATCGTTATAGACAACATCAGCACCGCCACCTTGGCACAGCGCAACCGCGTGCTGCGCAATACCTATTGGCTGCTGGCGCTGAGCATGATTCCCACCGTGCTGGGCGCTTATATCGGCGTGCAAACCGGCATCATGGCCAGCTTGCGCGGCGGCTTGGGCCTGATCGTGTTTTTGGCTGGCGCTTTTGGCTTTATGTTTGCCATTCAAAAAACCAAAAACTCGGGGCTAGGCGTGGCCGTGCTCTTGGCCTTCACGGCCTTTATGGGGCTGATGCTTTCAGGTTTGCTGACCCACACCCTGCGCTTTAGCAATGGCGCGCAACTCATCATGCTGGCTTTTGGTGCCACGGCGGGCATCTTTTTTGCCATGGCCAGTTGGGCCACAGTCATCAAAACCGATTTGAGCAGCTTGGGCAAATGGCTATTTGTTGGCGTGCTGGTGGTATTTGTCGGCATGATTGCCAACTTCTTCATCGCGTCTGGCCCCTTGATGGTGGTGCTGTCCATGGCGGCGGTGGGGATTTTTAGCGCCTTCATGCTCTACGATGTCAAACGCATCATCGACGGCGGCGAAACCAATTACATCAGCGCCACGCTGGCTTTGTATCTGGATGTGTTCAATGTCTTCCAAAACCTGCTGGCGCTGTTTGGCATTTTTGGTGGTGAGGAATAAACCCCAACCTCCGCCCTAGATAGCAGCCTACGGGCTGCTTTTTATTTTTCCACCTACTGACCAGGCCAGTCTGATGCGCATGCAAGGCACTTTGAAAAAATGGAATGCTGATAAAGCCTATGGATTTATCAGCCAAGGGCAAGGCAAACCCGATTTATTCGTACATATATCCGCCTTCCAAAAGAATGGGCAAACGCCCCAAACGGGAGAAGTGCTGACTTTTGATGTCGTGCAAGGGCAAGACGGGCGCTGGCAAGCCGTGCGCGTTTTGCGCCCAGGGGAAACAACGAGCTTGGAACTCGAACCTATGCGGCGCTCGCCCCAGCCTTCCAGCAAAGAAAGCAGCACGCCAAAGACCCGGCGCCCAGTCCCCCGTGCACCTGAACGCCCTTCTCTGTTGAGACGCTTTCTAGGCAATGTCTTCTGGTTGGGACTTATCCTGCTGCTGGCCACGATGATTTACAAAGGTATCGAAGCACGCTCGACACGCCAGCAGGCCGCCTCCTCGGCGATATCCCCACTAAGCAGCTACTCTGGAAGCCAAAACAGCTCCGCCTTCTCCTGCGATGGCAGAGAGCACTGCTCGCAAATGCGCTCGTGCGAAGAAGCCAAGTTTTTCATTGCCAACTGCCCAAATACCAAAATGGATGGGGATAACGACGGCAGACCGTGCGAGCAGGATCTTTGCAGCTTCAGCTTTTAGTCTGTAACGCGTTCATGAGTCAGCAGCAAACCCTGCAAGGCCTCATCCCCCAGC
>CAZSPW010000123.1:0-4181 GCA_964608575.1 uncultured Burkholderiaceae bacterium
TGTTTTTGGCATTTCTGCCCGTAAAAGCTGCCTGAGCAGCTCCTTTTATTGCAGTGATTGACAAGCGAATTGTTAGCGCCCTTGCCACTGCGGTGGGCGTTTTTCAGCAAAAGCGCGTGGGCCTTCCTGCGCGTCTTCGCTCAAATACACAGACTCAAACACATGGTGGGCGGCGCGCAAACTGGCCGAACGCCCCATTTCGCCCGAGAGATAAACCAACTCGCGTGCGGCTTTTACCGTCAGCGGCGCATTGGCGGCAATTTGCTGGGCCATGGCTTTGGCACGGCTGTGCAAATCAGCCAGCGGCACCACGGCATTCACAAAACCCAATTCATACAGGCGCTGCGCCGTGATGGGCTGGGCTGTGAGCAGCAATTCCATCATCACCCGCTGCGGCAGCATTTTGGCCAAGGGCGCTGCCCAAGGCATGCCGCGCCCAACTTTGGCCTCGGTAATGCCAAAGACGGCGTGATCGGCCGCTATGCACAAATCGCACATTTGCGCCAGCAGCCAGCCGCCCGCATAGGCCAAGCCATTCACAGCGGCAATCACGGGCTTAGTCACATGGATGTTGTCGCCCAAAATCGGCAAAAAATCGCGCGGCGGCACTTTGATTTGCGTGGCGGCGGCTTCTTTCAAATCCATGCCCGCGCAAAAGGCTTTGTCGCCTGTGGCGGTCAAAATCAGCACGCGCAAATTGGCATCCGCCTCAAACGCGGCAAAGCCAGCACGCAAACCCGCCAGCACGCTGTGATTTAAGGCATTGCGCTGCTCAGGGCGATTGATGCACAGCGTGGCCACAGCGCCATCGCGTGCAAAACTCACCGTATCGCTCAAATATTCAATATCGCTCATACCCACTCCCCCCACACTTCTTTGGCCTGTTTAACCAAAATATCTCTATGCTCGGGCGCGGCGATGCTGATCATGGCTTTGATGCGCTGGCGCAGGCTCAAGCCTTGCAGGCGCACCGCGCCGTATTCCGTGGCTACCACATCCACATCGCTGCGCGCGGTGGTAACGGAGCCAGACAAACGGGCAACGATTTTTGTATCGCCCGTTTTGCCCAAAGCGCCCAGCGCAATGATGGACGCGCCGCCTTCGCTTTGCGCTGCGGCACGCACAAAATCCACCTGCCCGCCGACTGCGCCTATGTAATCGCTGCCTATGGCTTCGGCATTGACCTGCCCTGTTAAATCCACTTCCAAAGCGGAATTGATGGACACCAATTTGTTCAGCCGCGCCAGCGAGGCGGCAGCGTGGGTGTGGCTGGTTTGGCAGAGTTTGATTTGCGGGTTGTGGTGCGCAAAGCGATACAGGCGTTCGGTGCCGAACAGCACGCCGCTGACGGTGATGCCCGCATCCATGCCTTTATAGGCATTGGTGACCACGCCGCGCTCCATCAAATCCACCACGGAATCGGCAATCATGCCCGAGTGCACGCCCAAATCGCGCCTATCGTGCAGCATGGCGACGATGGCCTCAGGTATCGCGCCTATGCCCACTTGGATGGTGGCGCGGTCGCCGATGAAATCGCTCAAATGCTGGGCGATGCGCTTTTCTAAATCGCCAAAGGCTGCGCCCGGCAATTCCATAGGCTTGCGGTCGGTGTGTACCAGCGCGGTGATTTGCTCAGGCCGCAGCAAGTTGTCGCAGGGCGTAAACGGAATCTGCGCATTCACCTCAGCTATCACCACCCGCGCTTTGGCCACGGCGGTTTGCATATAGTCGTTGACCAAACCGTAACTGTGTTCGCCTTTGTTGTTTGCGGGGCTGACTTGCAGCAGCACCACTTCGCTGGCGATTTGCCCTTTATCTATCAAACCTGCGATGGCTGAAAGATGGCAAGGGATGGGGTCAAGTGCGCCCACGGCGGCGAGTTTGCGCAAACTGCCAATCGCGCCAAAGCCGCTAAAGCGCAGGTGGTCGGCGTGCTCGGGCGCAAAGGTTTTGCTAAAGCCCGTACCAAAAAACACCTTGGCGCCGCTATAGGCGGCGCGTTGCGCCACCAGTTTTTGCGTCAAAGGCTCAGGCTCGCCGCAGCCTTGGCCAAAAATAATGCCGTCGCCTGGGCGTACAAATTCGGCCAGGTCTAATTGGTCTAAAGCCATTTCGCGTAGCATGGTTTTACACCTCAGGCGCGGCAACGATGGCCTGTGCGCGTTTGAGCAAGGGGCCATCGATCATGCGGCCTTCAAAATCGATGGTGCCTATGCCGCGCGCTGTGGCTTCGGCGTAAGCGGCGACCAAGCGACGGGCGTAATCGCGCTCTTCGGCACTAGGCGAAAACGCCTGGTGCGAGAGTTTGACCTGCCCAGGCGTGACGCAAATTTTGCCCGTATAGCCTAAATCCCGCCCTTGGGCAGAGTCGCTCAAAAACAATTCGTCGTTGCGGATATCCACCACGGCCTGATCAATCGCCGGCACTTGCGCGGCGCTGGCGGCCATCATCACCATAGACCTTGCGGTAAACACTTCGGCACCCGCTGGCGTGCGGCGGCCACCGATGTCAGCAGAAAAATCTTCCGCACCAAAATACACCGCCGCCAAAGCATCGGTTTCGGCGCAAACCTGCACCGCATTCAGCACGCCTTTAACCGATTCAATGCCGCCGACTATGCGGCGCGGCCAGGCGCGGGGCTGCTCGGCATCCAGCCTGTTGATCCAATGCAGAGCGGGAAAAGCTTGTGCTGGCGTTTCCAATTTAGGGATGACGATGCCATCGACATCGCAGGAAAAAGCCGCCGCTATATCAGCCAAATAATGCGGCGAATCAGGCACATTCACGCGCACAAACAGCAGGCTTTGCAACCCCGCAGCACGCACACCGGCCACCGTTTGCGGCAGCATATCGCGGGCTTTGGCTTTTTCAGCTGGCGGCGTGCCGTCTTCTAAATCAATCACGCAGCAATCGGCGCCAAAGCGCGGAAATTTGGCCACCAAATCCGGGCGATTGCCTGGGGCGAAGAAGAGCGAACGAATCACTGGGTAGCTAGCAGTCGTCATGGTAATTTTTAAGGGTGTTTTAGGGCTTTTAGGCCGTGAAAGCTGCCTGAGCAGCTCATGTTTTTGAAGTAATAGCTATCAAACCAAAGCCTGCGCCAAGCGCCCCAAATGCAGATTCGCATCGCCATGCAATTTGTCTAGCGCCAGCAAACGGCGGGCGTAATGCGAGGTCTGGCATTCATTGGTTAAACCTATACCGCCGTGCAACTGCACCGCCTGCTCGCCCAGATAGCGGGCAGACTGGCTGGCCTGCACCTTGGCCGCTTGCAGCAAAGGCAAACTGGCCGCACCTTCAGGCGCGACTTGTAGCGCCACCGCCGCCAGGGATTTAGCCAATTCCACCTTGACCAGCATATCGGCCAAGCGGTGTTGCACAGCTTGGAAGCTGCCTATGGTTTTGCCAAATTGCTTGCGGGTTTTCACATAATCGAGCGTCACGGCGTACAGCGCCGCCATAGCGCCCGCAGCCTCGGCGCAAGTAGCGGCCAGCGCAATGGCGTGGGCTTGCGCCAGCAAATCCAGCGCCGCTTGCCCTTGGGCAACACAGGCCGTCCTTGGCAAATTCAGGCCTTCGAAGTGCAAATCGGCCAAACGCTTGTCGTCTATGCCCGCATAAGCCTGCACTGATACGCCTGGGCTGTTACTAGGCACTAGCCAGAGCGAAGCCTCGCCCGAAGCTAAGGCCGCAGAAACGACCCAATGCGTGGCTTCTGCGCCCCAGGCCACAGCGCGTTTACTGCCGCTGATGCGTACGCCGCCATCGCCTTGCTTTTCTACCTTGGTGCTGTGCGGCGCAGCACCCGCGGCACTGCCGTTTTCTAAAAGCGCAGGCACAACTAAATTTTTGCCTTCTGCCATAGCCTGCAATAAAGCAATGTCCGCCTCGCCTTGCAATAAAGCCGCAGCTTGCAGACTTTCAGCCAAAGGCAGCAGCGCCAAATGCGCGCCCATAGCTTCAAAAATCGGGGCGGCGTGGCTTAAGGGCAAGCCCAAGCCGCCTGCGGATTCAGGCAGGGTCAAAGCCAGCCAGCCCAAATCGGCAATTTCTTGCCATTTGGCCGCATCAAAAGCTGCACCACGGCGGCCTCGGGCTTGAAAAGGAAACAGGCTGGGCGCTTGCTTGGCCACGCTATCGGCCAAGGCGTATTGCTCTTCGTTCAGATCAAAATTCACAA
>CAZSPW010000124.1:0-4161 GCA_964608575.1 uncultured Burkholderiaceae bacterium
GCCCAAGTTAACCGCAAAAAAAACAATTGGGAAAACGCCACGCTTACCGAAGTGCTCACGCCCTCGAATTTGCGCGTTCAGCCTGGCTGCCCGCACTTTGGCCTGCATCAAGGCGCCTGTGGTGGCTGCAAAATGCAGCATTTGGAAGCGGGCGCACAAGTTGCCGTAAAACAGCGCGTGCTGGAGGACAACCTGTGGCATTTGGGCAAGGTCAAAGCGCAAACCATCTTGCGCCCGATTCACGGGCCTGCTTGGGGCTACCGCTACCGCGCTCGTCTGTCTGTGCGCTATGTCGCTAAAAAAAATGAAGTGCTCATAGGTTTTCACGAACGCAAGAGCCGCTACATCACCGATATGCAAAGCTGCGCCGTGCTGCCGCCCCATATCAGCAATCTCCTCATGCCATTGCGCGCACTGATTGCCAGCATGGAAGCGCGCGACGCGCTGCCGCAGATTGAGCTAGCCTGCGGCGATGCTTTAACGGCGCTGGTGTTGCGCCATTTGCAGCCCATTAGCGCCGCTGACGCGCAAAAACTGCACGATTTTGCCGCGGCTCACGCTGGCGCCCATATTCAATGGTGGCTGCAACCCAAGGGGCCAGACACCGTGCATTTGCTCGATGCAAACGACACCCGCCAATTGAGCTACGCCCTACCAGAATTTGGCGTAGTCATGCCCTTCAAGCCCACAGACTTCACCCAAGTGAATCCGCACATCAACCGCGTGCTGGTGAGCCGTGCTGTGCGCTTACTAGGCGTGCAGGCGCATGAACGGGTGATTGACTGGTTTTGCGGCCTGGGCAACTTCACCTTGCCGCTGGCCACGCAAGCGGCACAAGTGTTGGGCATCGAAGGCAGCGAAACCTTGGTCGCCCGTGCGCGCAGCAATGCCGCCCTGCATTTACAAGCCATTTCAGCAAAAAATGGCGTCAAAACTGCCTGGGCAGCTCCTGAATTTGCAGCACGCAATTTGTTTGACATGACGCCGCAAATGCTGATTGCCGACGGCAGCGCCGATAAATGGCTGGTCGATCCACCGCGCGAAGGCGCTTTTGCCCTGGCCAAAGCTTTAGCCGATATTCACCAAAGCCGCATCGCAGCCGCAGATGCAGACCCAGCCATCGCACAGCTGGCCAACGCACAAGGTTGGCAAGCACCACAGCGCATCGTCTATGTCAGCTGCAACCCGGCTACCCTGGCACGCGATGCTGGCCTCTTAGTGCATCTGGCAGGCTATGTTTGCACCCATGCCGGTGCCGTGAATATGTTCCCCCACACCGCCCATGTGGAAAGCATGGCCGTTTTCGAAAAAATATAAGGACACCGCCGCATGAGCGACAACGCTATCCAATCCATCATCCTCAGCATCATCCCGCTGCTACTGGCCATCACCCTGCATGAAGCTGCACACGGCTGGGCGGCCAAACACTTTGGCGACGCCACCGCTTTTATGTTGGGGCGCATCACACTCAACCCACTCAAACACATCGACCCCATAGGCACCATCATCATGCCCATAGCCCTGTGGGTGCTGTCTAACGGCAGCTTTACCTTTGGCTATGCCAAACCTGTTCCGGTCAATTTCAATAACCTGAATAATCCCAAACGCGACATGGTCTGGGTGGCTTTTGCCGGCCCTGGCGTGAATCTGATTCAGGCCTTTATCTGGGGGCTAATCGCCATCCTCGCGGCCGGCATAGGGCTAGAAGGCAGCATGGGGCAATTCGTTTACGGTATGTGCCAAGCGGGGGTGTGGATCAATGTACTACTGTTTGTCTTTAATCTGCTGCCCCTGCCGCCACTCGATGGCGGCCGCATAGCCGTGGGGCTGCTGCCGCAGCAGCAATCGAACTTGCTCGCCCGCGTAGAGCCTTATGGTTTTTATATTGTGCTGGCACTGTTAGTCACCAACATCATCTACCCGCTGTGGCTCAAACCCGTAGGCGGCCTGACCATGAGCCTGATCGCCTTACTCTTGCAGCCGTTTGGGTTGATTTTTGGGGTTTAATGCGACTGCTAATGCTTTTTGAGGAGCGCCATCCATGTCTATTACTTTGATGATTGTTGCCGCCATTTTGGCCTTGGTTTTTTTCTGGGGCATGACGGTATATAACCGCATCATCGTGCTAAAAAATGAAATACAAAATGCCTACGGCCAGATCGATGTGCAGCTCAAACGCCGCTATGACTTGATTCCAAATTTGGTAGAAACGGCGAAAAAGTATTTGAGCCACGAGCGCGAGACTTTAGAAGCCGTCATCGCTGCCCGCAGCCGCGCCCATAGCGCCAGCGAACAATTGCACCACGCCCCCGCCGACGGCAAAGCCATTAAAGACCTGAACCAAGCCGAAGCCATGTTGCACGGCAGCTTAGGGCGCTTGTTGGCGCTGCGCGAGAGCTACCCTGAATTAAAGGCCGATCGCACCATTGCCGAGTTGAATGAGGAGCTGACCAGCACCGAAAACCGCGTGGGCTTTGCGCGCCAAGCCTATAACGATGCGATTTTGGCTTACAACATTGCAGCCGAACAATTCCCCGATCTGCTGGTGGCCAAGCTATTTGGCTTTGGCGGTTTACCTATGCTGCAAGCCACCCAATCTGATGCGGAACGACAAGCGCCCAAGGTGCAGTTTTAAGCCTATATTTCAGTGTGTTTTTGCGTATTTAGGCCGTCAAATCTGCCTGAGCAGCTCCTAAAAATATAGTCCACTATCAAGCCTTCTCATGCGTTTTTTTGAACATCAAAGACAGGCCAGAGCGCAATCGCGCCGTCTGTCTTTTTTGTTTGCGGCTGTCATCTTGTTGCAATTGCTGCTGGTGAATGCGGCTTTGCTCTTGCCTTTTTTATTTGTCGCTTGGCTATTGAATATCCCATTTTCACAATGGGATCGTTTAACGCCGCAGTATTTTTTTGCCGTTAATACTGGCGTATCACTGTTTTATATTTTGGGCGGCTGGTGGATAGAATCCAGCCGCTTGGCTGACGGCGGCCACGCGCTGGCCAAACGCATAGGTGCTGTGCCCGCCCAGCGCCTGGAAAACAACCGCGGCGTAGCCAGCAGCCGCGCTGCTGAAATTCAGTTCTCCAATATCGTGCAGGAAATGGCGATTGCCGCCAATATGCGTGCGCCCGCCGCCTTCGTCTTGCCGCGCGATACCAGCATCAACGCTTTTGCCGCAGGCTGGGGACCCGCAGACAGTGTGATTTGCGTCACCCAAGGCGCGCTCGATCACCTAACGCGCGCTGAACTCATGGGCTTGGTCGCGCATGAATTCAGCCACATTTACGAAGGCGACACACGCCTGAATATGCGGCTGGCGGGCATGGTGCTGGGGCTGGAGCTGCTGCACAACCTGGGCATAGCCTTGACCGAAGGCTCAGACAATAAGCTGGACGCACCAGGCATGATTTTGGGCAGTGTGCTGCGCGGCGCAGGCTGGCTGGGCTGGACGGCAGCGCGCATGATGAAAGCCGCCATCTCGCGCGAACGCGAATTTTTAGCCGATGCCCGTGCGGTGCAGTACACGCGGCAAAAAGACGGGCTGGGCGCAACGCTGCGCAAGGTGCAATGGCAACACGATAAACAAGGCCTGAGCTTTAGCAGCATCCACCCCGCTGTGCAGCATATGTTGCTGGTGGGCGACTGGATGGATACCCGCAAAATGCTGCAAACCCATCCGCCTATTGCCGAGCGCATCAAACGCATTTATGGTCGCAGCATGCCGCCTTTAGCCGCGGATGAAGGCAGCGCGGCAGCGGCGTGGAAAAACCCTTTCGCCGCGTCGCAGCCCTTGCCTTTTGCCCAAACCCCATCCTTCAAACAAGGTGAACAAGCATGAATAGCCACCTGCCCGCACTCAACACAAAAATCGCCTCTTTCAACCTGCTTGCACTGATGCTTGCTTTGGCTTTGGCTTTGGCGCTGCACAGTGGCGATGCCCATGCCGCCAAGCGCAAAAGCAAAGCTGCCTGCCGCGAGGATGTGCAAATGAGCAAAGCCGATGAATTGCGCTGCCACGCCACCAAAACCCGCTACATCAAAAGCGGCAGCGAAGAAACCCGAGCCGAACGCGAGCGCCGCTTAAAACGCGAATGCAAAGGCCGCCCCAATGCAGGCATGTGTTTGGGTTTTGCATCTTAAAAACTTAGACTAAACAACAA